>JADLHE010000165.1 GCA_020848965.1 Saprospiraceae bacterium | reverse complement strand
TTCGACAGCGAATGCGAATGTTTTAATGGGGAAGATTGCAATGCACCAGCACTCACAATCCCGCCCATAACTGCAAAATTAGCTTGGCAAAGCACCATCAACGACGCAAGCACATATGGTACACCGATTGTCGCAAACCTTAATCCTGAAGTAGATGATATTCCTGAAATCGTCATTACCACAGGTGGTTTGTCATATGACTATGTTTTGATATTCAAAGGGGATGGTTCTAATGCTGCAAACCCGAAAAAACTCATGGTTCCAGGAAAATGCACACCCTTTACCATCCCGGTTATTGGCGATATCAACCATGATGGAATTGTGGAAATGATAATTCCCTGTAAGGATAATCGTATTCGAGCATTCACCAATTACCAAGCTGACATACCACCTTATATGTCCTTGCTGGCAACGTCGGAAATTGTGTTGGATTTCACCAGTCCTAATATGTTGCTGGCGGATTTTGATGGGGACGGAATTTCGGAAGTCGTTTTCAACAACGATGTATTGAAATTCGACTTCTCAAACCCTTCAAATCCCTCTCTTTCAAGGGTTTTAAACGGAACTGGACATAATGGGTGGATGGGGTCTGGTTCTTATTCCAAACCTACAGCGGTGGACATATTAACCAAGTTAGATTGTAATGGTGACCCGGATTGCGATGGATTGGAACTGATTGCAGGCTGTCATATTTATTCCATTGATTTAGACCCACTCGACGGAGACCCTGTTGAGATAAAAATACAAAGAAATCTGAATGATATGTCACCGGATGGCGATGACTTCACGGATGGGTTCAGCTACACAGCAGATATGAATCTTGACGGAACGCTCGATGTTATTACAGGCGGACAAAAGGGGTCGGTAAGTGGTGTCTATGTTTGGGATAAAAACGGATTGATTCATTTCTTCCCACATTATGGCGGCTTTTCCCCAACTTATACGCTGTCCATTGCCAATGTTTACGACGACAAGGTTAATGGTTTTCAACAAGATTTGCCCGAAATCATCAGTATCAATATTGATTCAATGGATTGTTTCAATTTGAACGCCGCCATTGCCCATCCGGGCGATCCCAAATGGTGGTCTATCCCAGTGAATGATGGTGGTTTTGCGGGGTCTTCTTGTTTTGATTTGAACAAAGATGGCTTCGCTGAAATCCTTTTTCGTGATGAATCATATTTCAAGATATTATATGGAGGCCCTGTGCCACTTCCGCTGGGATTAGGGCCTAACCGAACTTGGTATAGCCTTGGCTGTAAGTCATTAACGGGAGATGAATTGCCTGTAATCGCTAATGTTGACAATGATCCAGAAGCTGAGATTGTTTTCACAGGCAAAAAACAAAACGACCAAACCCAGCCAATTGGTGAAGGCAGGCTATGGGTAATCGAAAGCGACGGCATTCCGTGGCCCCCCGCACGCCCCATCTGGAACCAATACAATTACAACGGTGTCAACATCAACGACGACCTCACCATCCCGAAGCACCAGCAGGCACACCACCTCGAATTCCCCGGCCTCGGGAGCGGCAAGCGCCCCTTCAACACGGCCCAAAGCCAATGGTCAGCGTGGGATAATAATTTCGACCCCTTATTCCCCGTCCCCGACGCCGCTCTCACCGTGGACAGCACCGCCTGCGAAGGCGACAGCCTCCGCCTCTGGCTCAGCCTCTGCAACCACGGCAGCAACCTGCTCCCCGATAGCCTGCCCATCGCTTTTTACCAAAATGACCCACGCCAAGCGGGCGCAGTTTTGATAGGTAGTTCGCTTGCGCAAACAGCCGTGCCCGTTGATGCTTGCGCCAGTTTTTCGGTGAAAATAGCTGCCGTTTTCAATGCCCCTATCTTCGTGGTGGCCAACGACGACGGGTCGCATCCGCTGCCCTACGCCATTTCAAACTTCCCCATCACCGCACAGCCGGAATGCGATTTTGAGAACAATTTCGATGCCCTTGTTTTCAACCACCAAAGCCCCAGCCTCGACCTCGGCCCCGACCTCAGCCTGTGCAGCAGCAGCGTCACCGCACTCAACGCTGGTGCGGGTTTCAGCAGCTACCGCTGGCAAGATGGCACTACCGAATCCAGTTTCACCGCCTTCGGCCCCGGCACTTATTGGGTGGATGTGAAGGATGCCTGCGGCAACCCGCAGTCGGACACCGTCCATATTTCCCTGAACCAAACTGCGACGGTTGAACTGGGCAATGACCTGACGATTTGCGAAGGCGAAAACATCCAACTCAATGCGCCGGGCTTCGCCAATGTGCAATGGTCGCCAGCCGCTGGCCTGTCCTGCGCCAACTGCCCCAACCCGACTGCAACGCCCAGTGCTGGCATCACCTACTACGTCACCGCTGCCAATGGCAACTGTTTCGCCAGCGATTCCATCCACATTTTTTTGGCCCCAAAACCAGTACTGACGCTCATTGCGCAAGATGGCGACTGCCTCAATACCCCACAAATCAGCGTGTCGGCAACGGGCACTGCGCCACTTGGTTTTAGTTGGTCAAACGGCGGCACTGGCACTGCCATCAACCCCAATGTTTCGGGGAGCTATACCGTGACCGTGACCAGCGGCTTGGGTTGCGAAGCCACCGCAACGGCCTCCGTCATGGTAGCAAACAGCCTAGTTGTTAGTCTGCAAACTACACCGCTCAACTGCTCAAACGGCCTCGGAGAAGCCACGGCAACGGCAAGCGGCGGCACCGCTCCATTTGCCTACAATTGGTCGAATGGCGGAAACGCAGCCACCGTTCCCGTCACCAATCCAGGCTCCATCAGCGTCACCGTCACCGATGCAAGCGGCTGTATTTCAAGCAGTTCCGCAACGGTCGAAATAGTCGGGCAATTGCTATTGGACATCAGCAGCACCCCTATTTCCTGCAATGATGGCCAAGGCGGAACGGCGAACGTGCTGTCCATCAACGGCACCGCACCTTTTACCTACAATTGGTCGAATGGCGGCACCGCTGCCACCGTTCCCGTCACCAGTTCAGGCTCCATCAGCGTCACTGTCACCGATGCAAGCGGCTGTATTTCAAGCACTTCCGCAACGGTCGAAATAGTTGGTCTGCTACAATCGAGCATCAACATCACCCCCATTTCCTGTCATGAAAGCCACGACGGGGAAGCGACCGTGCAGCCTATCAACGGCACGGCGCCCTTTAGCTGGCTTTGGGCAAATGGAGCGACCGGCCCACAACTGACGGGGCTTGCAGGCGGCACTTACAGCTTAATCGTCACAGCTGCAAACGGCTGCACAGATGACCTGAGTTTTACCATCGCAGCGCCCACGGCCTTAGCCTTGAGCATCAGTGCAGACGCTGTAAGTTGTTTTGGGGAAATGGACGGTGCAGCCACGGTTGTCGTATCTGGAGGAACCCCCTCCTACCAATATCTTTGGAGCAATTTTCAAACCACCGCTACTGCCAGCCAACTTGGCCAAGGCTTGCAAACCGTTACCGTGACGGACGAAAACGGCTGCACAGACACGGCGTCTGTCTTCGTTTCAGAGCCACCCTTGCTAACCGCAGCGGTGCAAGCTACCGACCCAATCGTTTGCCCTGACTCCACCACGACCCTCGCAGCAATCTCCACGGGCGGAACGCCGCCTTACACCTTTTCATGGGCCGGCGGCCAAACGGATAGCCTCCTCACCCCTGTCGGGGCGGGCGATTACACCGTCACCGTTTCGGACGAAAACGGTTGCACAGCCAATGCCTCCGTTGCCATCCAATCGCAAGAATTGGCCATGCTGGTGCAGGATTCCGTGGTTGCGGCCAGCAGCCCGACCGCTTCTGACGGGAGCGTTTTTGTGGAATTTTCGGGCGGCCAGCCGCCTTTCACCTACTTGTGGAGCAACGGCGACACCAGCCAAAACCTGCTCTCCGTCCCGGCGGGCGATTACGTGCTCAGCCTCAGCGATGCGCTTGGCTGTGAACAGACTTTCCCGTTCACCGTGGATTTTTTGAATGCCGCTTCGCAAAAATTGGGCAAAGCCTGGACCGCCTCAATATTGCCAAACCCAGCAGCAAGAAATGGCCTTGCTCGATTGTCCATCCAGTCTGAATGGGCGCAAAGCATTGATTGTCAAATATTTGAGGTGACAGGTAAATTAATTTGGAAGGAGCGGATTCCAGTTTCGGCAGGCGACAAGCTGTACCCCTTAAATACGCCAAACACAGCAAGCGTTTACTTAGTCGTACTCTCGAACGAGCTGGATTTTGTTTGCCTGAAATGGGTGGTAATGGATTGAAAATAGAACGGAATCGGGAAGTTTAAAAGATATTACCCCTAAACTTAAACCCTATATTTTTGGGTCTATGGCAGGAGTGTTTGGGTTCGTATTTACGCACGTCGGAATGAACCAGCGAATATGTGTCAGCGGGGCTGCCTGCGTATGGAAGGTTCTTGAAAGTATGGGAGGAATGACTATCTTGCGCTGCGATTGCTACTAGCAGTCGCAGCGCTTTATTCATTCGTTTTAAATGGGCATCAAAATGAAAACCTCTCTTCCATTATTTATCGTGGTAATTTTTTTGTGTTTAACTCCCATATTCGGCCAAGCCCAAGGAAGGCTGAAAGTATATGACAACTTGCCCATGAAGCTCGGCACGGAGGTCAGGGAAATACCCAATGGCTATCGGATAATCGCAATGCCCGAATTCACGGGCACGAACAAACAAGTGCTGCTCACCGACCAAGATGGCGATTTCGTTTCGTTGAACGCTTTGCCCCAGCCGCCCGCATTTCCGACCATCGTCACTTCTGATGGAAATAAAGTGGTGGCATCCACCGCTATTAACATTGACCCGGCGATGAGTGTTGACATCGTTTTGACCAAAACAAACCCGCTTGGCGACACGCTTTGGACGCTCGTTTACCCGATGGAAAGGTCGCAAACCCCAAAAGCGGTGCTGGAAATGCCGAACGGCGAGTTGATGGTGGTGGGCACTCATTTTATCCCCACGCAGGGTATCATCTGGGAAAACCAAGTCTTTGCATTGAACACCGATGCCGCTGGCAATTTTATCTCCTATAAACTGCACCTTGCCAATGAAAGCTACCACCTCCAAGTCGAGCAAATAAAGACGTTTTCCGATGGGACGCCCCTCGTTTTCTTTAATTATCCAATCGCATTTAGTGGCGGGAATAGTTGTGGCTTAGCCCGTTTCGACGCTAATGGGGACTTGCTGTGGCTTGAAACTTTCAGCGGTGGCAGCAGTTCGTTCACAGCTTATCACCTATTGGATATTAAAATTCAACAAAATGATGAATTAAGTTTCATAGAAAGCTTCGGCACTACAAATAGCAATTCCATCAATTTCTACCTTCATGGCCGCCTTGCCGATGGCACGGTGGTTTTTGACAAGGATATTGGCGGTATGGTGCATTTGTCAACTGAAAGTTGGACGCCTCATATCCAAATACCTACGCTTCAAGGTGGATATTTGGTGGTGCTTGCTCACGTTAATACCCAGCCCCAAATCCAAGAAACTTTGTTCAGGATGTACGATGGTGTTGGCAATTTGATTTTGGAAAATGCCTACCCGATTAGCCTTCAGTTCAGGGATGGGATACAGACCAGTTCCGGCAGCTTTGCAATGGTGGGCAACACCCTAAACCTCAACAAAGCCTTTCTTTTACTGACGGATTCCACGGCCAATGTCTTCTCCGGACTTGTAAGCGGGCAAGTGTTCTTGGATGCCAATCAAAACTGCCAGTTGGACAGCTTGGAGCAGGGCACCGCTTTGGGTTCCCTGGCCTTGAACAGCAATTTTTCATTGCAAACAGGTTACCCCGATAGCCTTGGCCAGTTCTCCATCCCAACTGTGGGCGAAAACCAGTTTTTGATTGCCAATGCAAACAGTCCATACCTTCAACTTTGCCAAGACAGTTTCCCGGTCAGCATAACGGCCAGCTTGCCATTTGACACCGTCAATATCCCAGTGATAGTATTGCAGGAATGCCCGCTGATGGCCGTTGATATTGGGCTTTCTGTGCTTCGGCCCTGTATGTCGGCAACTTGCGCAGTTTCTTGCACGAACCTTGGAACGGCCAGTGCGCCGGGAGCCACACTGGCGCTGAACCTGCCAAATGAACTGGCCTTCCAAAGCGCCAGTCTGCCACTGCTCAACCAGGCAAATGGCGTCCTCCTATTTGATATAGGCGATTTGGACGCTGGAGAAATGGTCAATTTTCAGCTCAACCTGAGCGTGGGGTGCAACGTCCAAATAGGAGACACGCTTTGTGCCCAAGCCCATGCTTTTCCAGACACGCTCTGCTCCAGCGCTGTGGTTGGAACACCGTTCCTTGCCGAAACCTGCCGCACAGTCTCCAATTCCTTTGACCCCAATGCAAAATCTGCCCTCCCGCAAGGCGATGGCGACCAGTATTTGATAGCCGCTGGCACTTCGCTTCAATACCGGATTGACTTTCAGAACACTGGCACCGATACCGCCTTTCAGGTCGCCGTCAGGGACACGCTTTCGCCCCTACTCGACCCAACTACTGTGCGGCCCGGTGCCTCCAGCCATGCCTATACTTGGCAAATCTTGGAAGGGAACGTGTTGAAATTCAGCTTCCACCAAATCATGCTGCCCGATAGCAATACAAATGAGCCAGCTTCACATGGTTTTGTGCAGTTTGAAATAAAGCTAAAAGCAGGCATAATGCCTTATTCAACCATCAATAATAAAGCAGCTATTTTTTTTGATTTTAATGCGCCAATACTCACCAATACAGTGTTTCACACTATTTTAAAACCAGTGTTTATCCATGAATCAAATTATTCGCTTTGCAATGGCGATGTATTTAACAACCAAGTATGGACAGCCGATTCCACATTAACCGACACCATTAACACGGCATATTATGACAGTATTTTAACCACCCATATACAAGTGCTGCCCACCTACACCGTGGTGGTTGACACATCGCTGTTTATTGGTGAAATATTCCAAGGCACCCCCATTTTTTCCGATACCGTTTTTGTGCAAAACCTGACCGCCACGAACGGTTGCGACAGCACCATCAGCACCCAAGTCACCGTGTTGTCAGCAGCAACGGATGTAATGGGTGACCGGCTGCACTTGCGGGTTTATCCCAATCCGACGGACGGGGAGTTTTACATCGGAATGGACTTGCCTTCGGCAATGAACCTACGCCTCGAAGCGCTCGACCTGCTTGGGAGGCAGGTGGCGGCTATTTCCCCAATGGCAACCTACCCTACTGGAAAACACAAGTTCACCGTGGATGCCAGGCAATGGGCGAGCGGCATTTATCTGCTCCGTTTTCAGATGGATGGGAAGTCGTTTTATAAACGGATAATCAAAGCATAAACTTAAAAACCTCTTGTTCCGAAACTATCATTTCATTTGCATGCCATGAAGGAAGTCAGCAGAAAACGAACGGGGTGAGTGCAAACTTCGGGGAAGCTGGGAGCCTCCCCGAAGTTAAAGTATTAAACTAACCCAAAAAGATACATCAAAGCCTGAAAATATCCCGCCCTTGTCAGCAGCCACGGTGTCCGCCCCTTTCCCTAAAGGCATCACCGTTTTTTTCCTTACCTTTCCCCCTTCAAACAATCCCCTCGCCGTATGCGCAACGATTTCGTTTATTTCACCCTTATCTCCTTGGCCCTCACGGCGGTCATTGGCTATTTCTGGCATCCCTTCTTTTGGGTTTTGGTAGTGCTCGGCCCCATCATTCTACTCGGCCTCTACGACATGGCGCAGGACAAACACGCCATCATGCGCAACTTCCCGATTTTGGGTCGGGGGCGCTATATCATGGAGGTGCTGCGGCCCAAGATTTACCAGTATTTCATCGAATCGGACACCGATGGGGCACCCATTAGCCGCATACACCGGGCGGTGGTTTACCAAAGGGCAAAAAAGGAGGTGGACTCCACCCCCTTTGGCACCCAGCTCGACGTATATGCCGAGGGCTACGAATGGATAAACCACAGCATAGCCGCTCACTCCGGCCACGACCTGGAGCAATCGCCACGGGTGCGGGTGGGCACGGCGGCCTGTCGGCAACCCTACGATTTGAGCGTGCTGAACGTCTCAGCCATGTCCTTTGGGTCGCTGAGCGACCGGGCGGTTTTGTCGTTGAACGGAGGGGCGAAGCTCGGCGGCTTTGCGCACAACACGGGAGAGGGCGGCCTAAGTCCGCACCACCTCAGCGAGGGCGGCGATTTGATTTACCAAGTGGGCACGGGCTATTTCGGCAGCCGCACGCCGGATGGGCAGTTTTCTGCGGAGGAATTTGCGAAGCGATGCCAAAATCCCAGCGTGCGCATGGTGGAAATAAAGCTGTCGCAAGGCGCAAAACCGGGCCACGGCGGCATCTTGCCAGCCAAGAAGAACACCCCGGAGATAGCGGCCATCCGTGGCGTGAAGCCCGGCACGGAGGTACTTTCGCCCCCGGCGCACACGGCTTTCGGCACGCCGGAGGGGCTGCTGCAACTGGTGCAGACTATGCGGGAGGCATCGGGCGGCAAGCCCATCGGCTTCAAGCTCTGCGTGGGGCGCAAGAGCGAGTTCCTCGGCATTTGCAAGGCGATGGTGAAGACGGGCATCCTCCCCGATTTCATCACCGTGGACGGCGGCGAGGGCGGCACGGGCGCTGCTCCGCCGGAGTTCTCCAATTCGGTGGGGATGCCGTTCCTGGAGGGCTTGGCCTTCGTCTGCGATGCGCTCACGGGCTTTGATTTGAAAAAGGACATAAAGGTGATTGCCTCCGGCAAAATCATCACGGGCTTCCACCTCTACCGGGCAATGGCGCTCGGTGCTGATGCCTGCAATTCGGCCCGTGCCATGATGTTGGCGCTGGGCTGCATCCAAGCCTTGGAATGCAACAAGAACACCTGCCCCACGGGCGTTGCGACGCAAGACCCCGAACTGGTGGCGGGCCTGAAGGTAAGCGATAAAAAGGTGCGGGTGGCGAATTACCATAAAATGACCGTCACTTCCTTCGTGGAATTGTTGGCGGCGAGCGGCCTGCGGCACCCGTCGGACATCAACCGCAGCCACGTCAATCGGCGCATTAGCATGGCTGAGGTGCGGCGCTACGACGAGCTGTTTCCGCCCATCCCCAAAGGCTGCCTGCTGAGCGAGGCCACCGTTCCCGCCAATTGGATGAGGGACATGGCGGAGGCGAGTGCGGAGCGGTTTTGAGGGGACGCCAAGCCTGTGGGCTAGGCTCCTGAAGCTGCTTTATCCAGCAGCCAGTTTCGCTCCGCAACGGATTGGGTCGCTTTGATTTCCTCCACGAGTTTCGTGCAGGCGGCCTTATCGCCAAGGGGCGTTTGTAGCAGCTTTTTCGTCAAACGGATGAGGTTCAGGTAGTTGTCACGCTGATAGCCAAGGTTGGTTTGGCGCTTCACATAGGTCTGGAAGCTTTCGAGCAGGCTTTCGAGGGCATCGTGGTAGCCTTTTTCAAAATAGATGCGGAGCAACATGGAGCGGGCGTCGAGTTGCAGGAAGACATCGTCCATGTCCACACCGCTGAGCAGTTGCAGCGCAGCATCGAGGTCCTTTTGATGATAGTGGTAAAAGGCGAGGTTGTAGCGGAAATGGTTTTCCCGGTGGCGAGGTTCGAGAAAGCGCTTGGCATCGTGCAGGAAGCGTTCGGTCCAAGCATATTCATTCAGCCCAAGGCCCAGTCGGGCAATGTTTTTATAGGTAAACTCGGTCATATTGCCCTCACCGGGCAAGATGCCTTTTTCCAGTCCTTCCCTGTACAATTCAAAGGTTTCCCGCACATAGGGTCGGTCGCCGCCGTTGAGCCGCCGGATGCCGTAGTTGATGGCCAGCAGCCAAATATCCCGCATTTCGTTCATGGGAAACGCCTGCCAGCGCTCGGTGAGGAAGGCTTTCAGTGCTTGGAAATCGGCATCGCCGCCCCGGCCATCGAGCAACAGGTAGCAGCGGTAATAGACTGCCACGGCAGGGTCGGCCACGGGGTCGGGTGGCTTGGCTTCGAGGTAGTGCAGCACTTCGGGCAACAGCCGAAGCTGGAAGTGCTGGTTGGCGACCGTGGTGCGGGTGAGTGCCGAGCAGGCATAGCGCAGCAGCGTAGCCATGAAAAAGCTGCCCAAATGTTCGAGCAAGGGCTGGAGTGGCAACTCTGCGCTTCGGCTCTGCCGGATGATATGGTCGTGCTGCTCGGCGTGGAACAGGAAGCGGTCGAACTGGAACTCGGCGTCGTGGTGCGGGTTGCGCTCGTGCAGGCGGTCGAGCGAGCGCATTTCACTTTCAAAAAACTGGGGCATCTGCCGTTTTTTCAGCGCCCTGCAAAGGTAGCGTTGCTCCAGGCAGGTGTCCTGTTCCATTTCCTGAAAGGCCATGAATTTTTGCGCCAAGCGCAACAGGTAGTGGACGGTGTAGTGCAGCTTTTTTTCATCGAAAGCCTCGGTGGGAAACACGGCTGCCCATGCAGATTCCCGGGTCAAATCTCGGTTGTTCTTCTTGTTCAGGCTCTTTTCCAAAAAATCGAACAGGCGCAGCACCTCTTCCCGCTGGTTGAAGGCCGGGGAAAGCAACCAAAGCCGCAGTTGGCGCAGTTCCTTGGAGTTGAGTGCCCGCAGGTAGGCCCATATTTCGGTATTATGCATCTTGGACTGGGTAAATTATGAGCAAAATTGGTCAATAAATTTGAAATACCCTGAGTTAAATAATTGACAATCAGTTGTTTGCTTGAACCGTTTTGCCGAAAACAAGCCAAAAATGTTTTTGCGGTAACAAAGCCGAAGCACCACCTTTGTTCCAACATCAAAAAATCAAGGCTTATCTTAAAAACCCTTTACATGAACATCCGCTTAATTAGCCAATTTTTCCTCGTCCTGTTCCTTATGGGTTCGGGGCTGCACGCCCAAGAATGGGTGCGCACCTTTCCCAATTCCGAAAATTTCAGTGCCAGCTTTTCGGCTGTGGCGCCCGATGGTGGCGTTGTGGTCACCGATACCCGTACTATTGGGGCCAACCTGATGGTTGCCAAACTCTCCGCTTCGGGTACTACTCTTTGGGAGCACAGTTACTCGAACAGTGGAGTATCTGCATCAAATGGTCCGCTTGGTTGTGCTGGCGTCTATTTCAACCCCGACAACACCGTGTACCTTATCAACAATCGTAATACTCCAGGCTACGACCTGATACTGGTGGATGCTGTGGGGAACGAGCTTTCCAAAATCACCAATTCCAGCTATTTCTGGTCGCAGCGCACCTTGCGATTGGCCAATGGTGATTTCATGATTACAAGAAGTACCGGCCCTGGGTTGCACCAGTTAAAACCAGATGGCACGGTAGTTTTCAACTCCAATCCGGGCGTTGGCGGAGGCATCAACCACACCAATTCCATTGCCAGAGCTGACAACGGCGATTATTTGATGTACGTAAATGGGTTCCACGGGTCCAACATAAACGGTGTTGTCTTACGTGCCAACGAGCTGGGACAACAAGTGGCCGTGTATCATCCGCCCTATACTTCTTTGACAGACAATATTGCCAAAGGCGTTGATGGCAACTTCATGGTCGTAGGCTCCAATGATAGTTTGCTACTTTTCAATATGAGCTTTGATGGGGTGATGCTGCACCAATTGATAGTGGATGACCCCACGCTTGCATTGGTGGCAAGGGATGTGGTGGCCTTGCCCGACGGCTACCTCGTGGCTGGCTCCAAGGGCACGAACGCTGCCATTTGGCGGCTCGACATGAACGGCAATTTGGTCAGTGAACAAATCATGCTACCGGGCTATGAGGCGCAGTTTACTTCTTTGACAGCAGCGGAAGGCAGCTATACGGTGTATGGTTCGGGCAAATTGCGGCCATTGAACAGCAACCAATCCGATGTTTTTGTGCTCAAACTCAACCTTAGTCCCATACAAGACTACGGAACCGTGAACGGCGTTGTCCGCCTCGACCCCCAAGGCGATTGCGCAGCTGATTTATCAGAGGAAGGAATTGCTTTGGTGCCTGTCATTGCGGCCACTCTTACCGACACGTTTTACACATTGACCGACGCCAACGGCGGCTATAAATTCATTTTGGAAGCGGGCGATTACTTGGTAAGGCCCGTTGATGTGCATCCTTATTTGGAGAATTGTGGCCTGGCTCAGCCAGTGTCCGTGGCTGGCAACGATACCAATGCGATTGATTTTTGGGTAAAAGAGGTTTTTAATTGCCCATTGCTGCAAGTAAGCCTGTCCAATGCCTTTATGCGGCGTTGCTTCACGAATTATTACAACGTCAGCTATTGCAATTTGGGGACAGCACCCGCTCCTAATAGTCAGGTGGTAATCGTGCTCGACCCAAACCTGGCTTATACTTCCGCTTCCATACCGCTTGCCAGCAGTTCGGGCGATACCTTGATTTTCGACGTTGGCGACCTCGATATTGCCGAATGCGGTTCCTTTTCCATACAATTTGAAATGCTGAACTGTACCGAACTGGAAGTAGGGCAATCGCTCTGCTCTTCGGCGCATATCTATCCCGATACGGTTTGCGGCAATTACGCCAATTGGTCGGGCGCCAGTATGAAGGTGGGCGGCAGCTGCGAAGGGGATTCGGTTAAGCTCTTTGTCACCAATATAGGCACGGCCACCACCTCCCAGCCCATTGGGTTCATCGTGACGGAAGACAATGTCATTCTAATGCAAAACGACGATGTGTTCAATCCTTTGGACACTGCTTGGGCCATTGTGCCAGCCAATGGCGCTACTTGGCGGATGGAGTCGGAGCAAGAACCCAATCACCCGGGGTTCTCCTACCCATCGGTGACCTTGGAGGGCTGTGGCGTCAATCCAAATGGTGGATATAGCATCGGCTACCTACCTACCCTGCCCCAAGATGATGCCGACTATGCCCACGACATCAACTGTCGGCCCATTATCGCCTCCTATGACCCCAATGCGAAAGAAGCATTCCCAACCGGGGTGGGCGCTGCACATTACATCAACCGGAACACCGACCTCGAATATTTGCTCAGCTTCCAGAACACGGGCAACGACACGGCCTTCACGGTCGTGCTGCGGGATACGCTGCCGGAGGGCCTCGACCCCGCCACCATCGAAATCGGGGCGGGCAGCCATGCTTTCACCTACTCGCTGGATGGGCGTGGCGTGCTGGTTTTCCGTTTCGACCAAATACTGCTGCCCGACTCGACCACCAACGAGCCAGCCTCACATGGTTGGGTACAGTTCCGCATCTCGCAAGACACCGACCTGCCACTAGGCACCGTGCTGGAAAACAGCGTGGCCATCTATTTTGACTTCAATGACCCGGTCATTACCAATACCGTTTTCCACACCATCGGCGAAAACTTCATTGAAGTGGTGAACGATGTGAGCAATTTGTCGGAGAAAATGGGCGAGCTGCTTGTATTCCCGAACCCATCTGGCGGCGACGTCATTTTTGAACTGCCAAAGACTGCGCCCGAATCGGCAACTTTCATCCTGCATGACCATTTGGGCCGTGTGTTGCGAAGCCAAAGTTTCACCGGAAAACAATACCGCTTTACCAGGGATGGGCTACCGAATGGCATCTATTTTTATGAATTAGAAATAAACGGTGTCGGGCGATATTCGGGGAAAGTGGTCTTAAAATAACCGAAGGATTTCAACTACAAAATATGACCGGGTGGCTCAAACCATCCGGTCATTTTCTTTTCGGAATCCCCACTAATTTTCTACCTTCACACTTCCTAACTGGTTGAAACTCACCGCTTGCCGTGACCTATATCACTGCGGCCAATGGCACTTAGATAGAACTTTGCATTGCACGAAGCCATGCTGGGCGAGCGTCCGCAGGGCTTCACTCCCACTCATCCTTAAAATTCCGTACACATGAACAAAGCACTCCGACTTCCCTTCGTGGTAGCAATGATGCTATCGTTCGCTGTATTCAAGCTTTACGCACAAACTTGCACGAACAACCTGCTCACCAATCCCGGCTTTGAATCGGGGCTGACGGGATGGACGATAACAGGCGACGTCACCATCACCACCACGGCCCAGTCTGGCACCAAGGCCGCACATTTGGGCGGCAACGGTTATGCCTCGGTCGGGCAGGCGTTTGCGGCTACACCCGGCACCGACTATACCTTAAAGGCATGGTCGAAATACACGGGCAGCTTGGGCTATCGGGCGGTGGAACTGCGCTTCCTGAACGCAGCTTGGGCAAATATTTCCACCAACTCGATTTACGCCGTCAATAGCAGCAGCTATGCAGAATGCGTCCTCACTGGCACGGCGCCCGCTGGCACGGCCTACGTGTATTTGCTGGCATCAAAAGATGGCGCAGGCAGCATTGACGTGGACGACCTTTGCCTCACTGTGGGTGGCACGGGCGGCCCTGTTTGCACCATCACGCCCAGCGTCTCCAATGTTGTTTGCAACGACAACGGCACCCCCAACAACCCCGCTGACGACCGATATAGTTTTACCGTGAACGTGACCAATCCCGTGGCTGGCACTGGCTATCAAATGATCAGCCCGCAGCTCAGCCAAGCATATAATGGCACCTATGGCTCGCCATTGAACATTCAGAACGTACCCATCTCCACGGGCAACGTTCACATGAACTTCACGGACAATATCACGGCCAATTGCACGGCAGCAACGTATGTGACGGCGCCAGCGCCCTGCTCCGTTTCTGGGCTTCCCGATTTGGTGGGTTATACCAGTGAAATCATCCCTGGCACGAACAACTGCTTCACTTCGCCGGGGCAGCCGTTTGTTTATTTCTCTGTTCAAATCAACAACATGGGCGACGTGGCGGCAGGAGCTTTCAAGGTGAAGCTCTATTTCTCCACCGACAACGTGCTTTCGGCCAACGACGTGCTTTGGAACACCATCAATGTACCATCGCTGAACATAATAAGCAATGGCGGCCCTGCCTTCCTCAACTCCAACCAGCCAGTACCAGCATCTTTGCCGAATGGCAAATACTATATCCTTGTCACCGTTGACGAAGAAAACCAAGTGGCAGAGTCGAACGAGGCAAACAATGCCGTACTGCCATACCTCACACAGATAGGAGCGCCAGATGTGATATTGGACAGCTATACTGGCATACCGGCCAGTGTGGCGGCGGGCAGCAGCTTCCCCATGCAGGTGACGGTGAAATACCTCGCCAACGGCTTCAACCTGCCAGCCAGCACCAGCTTTCCGGTTGAGGTTGCCATCCTAGCCAGTGGTTCCAATATCGCCCTCGGCTCAGTCAATTATACCCTCGGCGATTTCAGCCAGACGAACACGGTGACGAAGACCGTGCAAATCAATGTGCCGTCCTCCGTCCCGACTGGCACGCAGACCATCAGGATGAACGCCAACACGGATTTTTGTGAGCCTGTTTTCCCCAGCAATTTCAAGGACCAACTCGTGACAGTGACGACAGGTGGCGGTGGCGGCCAGATTGACCTAGAGCTTTCGATGGTGCAAAACACCACCAACCCCGTCATTTACAGCAATTACACCACCACGCTGACGCTCGTGAACAAAGGGCCGCAAGCGGCAACGGGCGTGAAGGTAAAATGGCTGAAACCTACTGGCGTCGTTTACACGGGCGGCAATGAGTTCGTTGCTTCGCAAGGCAGTTTCAACCCGAACGGCGACCAAATCTGGACGGTGGGCAATGTGCCCGCCAACGGCACGGCCACCTTGCGGGTGAGCTATTTCCTCTTGCAAAACGGCGCACCGATTACCTACGCACAGGTCACAGCAGCCAATGAAACGGACGTGGACAGCCAGCCAAACAACGGCACTTCGCCCACGCCCGTGCAAGACGATGAGGCCAACAGCGGGGGGAGCGCACCTCCTGTTTTGACGCCGGATTTGACGATTTCAAACCTCGTCATTGCCAATGCGCCAGGTACACCGGGGCAGGTACTGGTCTATAATTTCGACCTCGCCAATATCGGCAACGGCAATGCACCACAGGATTTCATCGTGCGGGCTTGGATTTCCACTAGCCCGACGTTCAACACCACGGGCATACAGGATGGCATCGTGCCCACGGGCAATTTCATCGCTGGATTCAGCGTGGCAGAGGTGCCGGGCGCTTCCATGTTGCCCAGCACATTGGCCGCAGGCCAATACTACCTTCACCTCTGGGTGGACGCCGATGGGCAGGTGACGGAGCTGAGCGAGAATAACAACACCGTATCGGCATCGTTCCTCGTGCAGGCGGCGGCGGGGCCGGGCGTTTGCGATGATTTGGTGGGTGGCGGCACTATCTCATGCCTCAGCCATGCAGCCAATGGCAACCTGGAGGTCAACTACTTGAACAACGCTAATTACCACAAGGCTACGCTGGATGGCACAGGGCAGATTGTTGGTGACCAAGCGACCAGTGCACCGCCTGATTATCCTGTCTTCAGGATTTTAAATGGCAATTTGGAAAAATTAATAGGAAACAACCTACAGTACAGCAGACCCATCCCTGCTGCGTTGGCAAGCCAATATGACTACTTCCTTAATTTTTCGGAACTCGGTAGTGGCTTTGCAATTTTTGCCTTTAGGTCGAGCAATCAAACCATTTACGCCATCCGCACTGATGCGAATTTAGTTGAGCAGCAGGCAAAGGATTTGTTCATAAACGGGAATCCGCCTTCCATCGAGAACACCAGCCAATTGGCAAA
This sequence comes from Saprospiraceae bacterium, assembly GCA_020848965.1. GTDB lineage: Bacteria > Bacteroidota > Bacteroidia > Chitinophagales > Saprospiraceae > UBA6168. Next base: position 3,649 of record JADLHE010000165.1, on the reverse strand, counting down.
CAACCAAATTGCCTTCACGGTACGAACCTTCGTGGGCGGCGGCACGATAATCAAGCTCTATGTCATCAACGGCAATTTGGACGTGCTTTCGGAGGTAGTGGTTCAGGAAGTTGCTATGTACGGTGCAGCCAGTTTGGGACAAAACGGCTGCGGGCAATACACCCTGAGCAGTGCATTCTTGAGCCCTGCCTTTCGGGGCAGCAGGTTTGGCAACAGTTACGGAGACGGCCATTTCGAGAACGGCAGCTTCGTGGTGGACTACCTGTTCAGCGTCAACGAGCAAACCTCAATGAGTATGGGCTTCCGTAACTATAAATGGACGACCAGGCTTGCTGATGGCAGCACCATCGTTGGCACTTATCAAGTGCAGTTGGTCGGAGTAGTGCAGTTAACCACCAATGTGGTCAAGGTGGAAAAAATGCAGGCCAGCACGGTCGTGTGGACGAAGTATGTGAAACTCTCCAACGCATCCAGTGTGCGAAGGATAGCCCTTACTGTTAACGAGTTGGTGTTCTTGTCAGAAAAAAACAACGCTGTGTTTGTGGAGGCAATGAACTGTGTAGAGCCTACCAACCCGCAAGCCGATGTTGCCTTAACCGTAACGCCTTTCTTCCCGCTCCCGACCAGCTTACAGGCCGGAACTTCCGCACCTGCGATTTATCCTTATCTGATAAATATGGGTACTGCATCTGCCAACAGCTTCGAGTTTAAGGCCGTACTTTCAACCGACAATGTTTACAGCCCAGTTACGGACATCCTCATCGGCAGTGCAAATGGGTTGAACATGGTGCCGGGCGGTTCAGTCCAACTGAATATCAGTTTAACGGTTCCAGCCAATATTGCCTCCGGCACCTACCAACTCATGCTCGTGGCCGATGCTAGCAATGCGGTGGCCGAAAGCAACGAGAACAACAACCTGTTCATGGTTCCCATCACAGTTACGGGTGGCGGTACGCCGCCCGTTGGCTGCGCCGCCATCACCATCACCCCCGGCCCAGGCCAAGTGACCATCGCCGGGTTCAGCGCCCCGCACGTGCTCATCAAGGTCTTCCGGGCTAACTGGACGGTGGCCTTCGAGTGCCTCGACAACTGCGCCAACCCATTGACAGTCAGCAATTTACCGAATGGGACTTACCATATACAGGTCAAATTGATTGACAACGGCTGGGGCGAAATTTGCTACCTCGAAAGGGACGTGAACCTCAACAGTTTCGGCGGCGGCAATGGCACCAACCTTGCGCAGCAGGACAATCGGTTGCGGTTGAGCTTCGAGCGCTTCTATCCGAACCCTGCCAGCTACCAGGTTTTCGTGGACCTGTTTTCACCCAAGGCACAGGCCGCCACTTTGGATTTTTATGACCAACAAGGCCGCCTTGTTCACACCTTGAAAGCCGACCTTGAAAAAGGCGTGAACACTTTGGAAGTCATGGTTACAGACTGGAAATCAGGTACTTACAACGTGATTGCCCGGGGCGAGGAGACGGGCCTGCCCGCCTATGGGCGATTGATGAAAGTGTGGGAGGAGTGAGTCTTCCAAAAAACGCAGGCAGGAGCGCATTCCTGCCTGCGTTTCCTTTTGCTGGCGCAAACATTTGAACCCTCCTTGCGTTCTTTCGGGCATGAAAACCTACCAGCCCATTTCCTGCGATTTCCATTCCGAACTGGAGTTGTTCGCCCTAAGGCAACAGCCCGTGGAAATCACCTTCCAAAGCCACTTTGACGGCAACCAAACCACTATTTGCGAAGCAATAAAAGACCTTTACACCCGCAACGGCGAGGAATTTCTACTTTTGCCGGACGGCACCGAAATACGCCTCGACCAATTGGTGAGCGTGGGTGGGAAGGTGCTTTCTTCTTATTGTTAGTTTGAGGAGTTTGATTGGTTTGATGCGTTTGAATCGGCCACACAACTCAAACTCATCACACAATTCAAACCCATCAACCAAGAAAAATGAGCTATATCAAAGAACTCATGCGCAGCATCCCGCAGGTCGGGAAAGTGGAATTAGTAAGCGTGCGGCCAGCGCCACGGGCCGAAGTACAAGAACTGGACGCAGTGGAGGCCGTCGTGGGCAAGGGCCTCGTCGGCGACCATTACAGCGGCAGCAGCGGCAACCGGGAAGTGACCTTGATTCAGGCGGAGCACTTGGCGGGCGTATCCTATATGATGGGCCAAGAAATGCTCGACCCAGCCCTTACCCGCCGGAACATCGTGGTGAGCGGGGTGAACCTGCTCGCATTCAAAGACCAACAGTTCCAGATTGGGGAGGCCGTGCTGGCCATGACCGGCCCTTGCGAGCCTTGTTCCCGCATGGAAGAAAACCTTGGCGATGGCGGCGACAATGCCATGCGTGGCCACGGCGGCATCTGCTGCAAGGTGGTGAAAGGCGGCAAGATTCGGGTAGGCGACAAGGTAAAATTGGTTTGACATTGGGAAATTCTGCCTTAAAAAAAACTTGGATAAAATGGTCCAACTGGGAGTATTGGCCGCTGTGGGCCGCCAATTTTCCCGTGGTATTGATAGTGGCCTATTTTGCCCTTCGGGCAAGGCGTCCTTTTTTTTTCAGCGCTGTGAACCCCGCCATCGAAACGGGCGGGATGTGGGGCGAGAGCAAGTTCAATATCCTAAAGCGCATCCCGAACAGCCATATCCCACCCACGATTTTCGTCAAACAAGGCACTGATTTCCAATTACTTATAGAGAGAATGAACGACGTCGGGCTGACGCAATGGCCCGTCATCGCCAAGCCGGACGTGGGCGAGCGGGGCCTGCTCGTCAGCAAAATCAAGGATGAAGCCCAGCTCAGGGAATACCTGAGCACCAACCCGATAGACTTCCTCATCCAAGGCTTCGTTGACCATCCGCTCGAACTTGCCGTGCTTTGCCACCGACTACCGGGCAGCCACCAAACAGCCGTCACTTCCATTTGCGTGAAGGAAACGCTCAAGGTCACGGGCGATGGCCAATCCACCATCCGCCAACTGATGGAGCTGAGCGACCGGGCCAGCCTTCAAATCGAGCGGTTTGAAACTGAACAACCCGAACTGATGCGCCGAGTGTTGCCGGAAGGCAAAACGATGGAACTGGAACCCATTGGCAACCATTGCCGTGGCACCATGTTCCTCAACGGCAACCGACATATTGACCCGCAGCTAACGCAAGCTTTCGACTCGGTGCTTTCGCAAATGGACGGCATCTATTATGGTCGCTTCGACCTGAAATGTCGGAGTATTGAGGATTTGCGCAGCACGGGCGAGTTCAAGGCGGTGGAGTTCAACGGCATCGGGGCAGAGCCAGCACATATCTACGACCCCGCCTATCCGGTTTGGAAAAAATACCGGGACATCTACCGGCATTGGAGGCGGATTTATCAAATCTATAAAGTGCAGGCCGCAAATCAAGTAGAACCCATGAGCCTGAAAGAAGGCATCGAGCGGCTGAAAACTTATTCTTCGTATAAAAAGTCACTGGACAGCTGATTGCGGAGTTCAGATTGCGGATTCCAAATAGGGAAATCACTGCGTTTGTATAAAAAGTCACCCGATAATCCACGATTCTTGCCAAACTTGCGCACTTCAAACTCATCAAACTCATCAAACTCGTCAAACCCTTCTAACATATCGAACCAATATGTCCTTCCTCACCCAT
>JADLHE010000164.1 GCA_020848965.1 Saprospiraceae bacterium | reverse complement strand
TGGGTGAACACCGCCTCGCCGACAATGCTTTTGTTGACAGCCACTTGGCGACCCGAAGCGCGCGCCACCAGACGCGAGATCGGCACCAGCGCCTGGGTATCGACACCCGTGTCGGCCTGGTGCAGGTGGCGCACCCCCATCACCACTTCCTCCAGCGCGGCATTGCCAGCACGTTCACCCAGGCCGTTGACAGTGGTGTTGGCATGCGTGGCGCCAGCGCGCAAGGCAGCCAGGGTGTTGGCGGTGGCCAAACCAAGGTCGTTGTGGCAGTGCGTGGCGAGGATGGCCTTTTCGATGCCCCGCACGTTTTCGTAGAGGTACTTGATTTTTGCGCCGTATTGTTCCGGCAGACAGTAGCCCGTCGTGTCGGGGATGTTGAGCACGGTGGCCCCGGCCTTGATGGCGGCTTCGAGCACACGGGCAAGGAACTCATTGTCGGCACGGCCAGCGTCCTCGGCGTAGAATTCCACGTCCTCGACAAACGATTTGGCGTATTTCACCGCAGCGGCAGCGCGGTAGAGGATGTCGTCCGGCGTGGTTTGCAGCTTGTAGCGGATATGCATTTCCGACACGCCGATGCCCGTGTGGATACGGGGCCGCACGGCACCTTCCAGCGATTCGGCGGCGGTTTTGATGTCCTTTTCGATGGCCCGGCTCAGGCCACAGACCGTCGGGCGGCGCACGGCGTTGGCCACGAGGCGCACGGCCTCAAAATCGCCGGGGCTGCTGATGGGGAAGCCCGCCTCTATGACGTCCACGCCCAATTCTTCGAGCGCACGGGCGATTTCGATTTTTTGTGCCGTGTTTAGCTTGCAGCCGGGCACTTGCTCGCCGTCGCGGAGCGTGGTGTCGAATATTTGGATTTGTGTAGCCATTCTCGCTGGTTGATAAAGGTTGATAGAAGTTGATAAGGGTTGATAGGGGTCGTGGTTTATATTTGCGTTTTCAAAAGTAGCCCTACCCTACCCTGCTGGGAAATCAAGTTTTTGGCGTTCTCCTATTTTAAATTGACACTGATTTTAGTTTATACGATTGAAAATCAATTGGTTAGATTGATTTTATCTACGATGACAAACACGCGAGGAGGATGGTCACACGGATTGGGCGGATTGGGCGGATAAACACGGATTTTTAAGCGCAAATCCGTTTAAATCAGTCTAACCCGCCAAATCCGTGTAACCATCCTCCTCGCGAGCAACCATAATCCGTGGCCAAACAACGCACCGACGACCTAGTCCAACTCATCCGCACCCTGACACAGGGCGAAAAGCGGCAGTTCCGGCTGTTTGCGAAGCGCAACTCTTCGTCGGAGGACCTGCTGTTCTTGCAGTTGTTTGATGTGTTGGATAAAAAAGGCGAGTACGACGAGGCGGCCATTTTGAAGAAAATCCCTTCGGTAAAAAAGGAGCAACTGCCCAACCTCAAGGCGCACCTCTACGGACAATTGTTGACCAGCCTTCGGCTGCTGGGCCGCGGGCGCAACGAGGATATTCTCCTTCGGGAAAACATCGACTACGCCCATGTGCTGTACGACAAGGGCCTGTACCGCCAAGCCTTGGATTTATTGGCAAAAAACAAGGAAAAAGCCCTCGCCGGGGAATTCAAATCACTGGCCTTGGAGATGCTGGAATTCGAGAAACTCATTGAGGGTCAATACATTACGAGGAGCATCGAGGGGCGGGCGCAGGAGCTTTCGGAGCAGACGCTGGCCATCAGCCGGGCGCTGTCGCAGACGCACGAGTTCTCCAACCTGGCGCTCCAGATGTACGGGATGTACCTGAAATTCGGCTTCGTGCGCAACGAGCGGGACTACTATTTCGTGAAGGAGTTTTTCAGCGCCCGTTTGCCGCAGGCACGGTTCGAGGAACTGGATTTCACGGGCAAGGTCTATTTCTGCCAAGCCCATGTCTGGCTGCACCATATCTGCCAGGAGTTTGCGCCTTGCTACCGCTATGCCCAGCGCTGGGTGGACCTTTTTTCGGAAAATACAGCGATGAAGCAACTGCACCCGGTTTTTTACCTGAAAGGGCTGCACAACCTGCTTTCCACCCTGTTCAACAGCCTGCACGACGAGCGCTTCGAGGTGGGCCTGCGGCAATTGGAGCTATTCCCCATGCAGGTGGATTTCAGCCAAAACCGCAACGTGGAAGGACTTTACCACCTTTACCGCAACATCCACCAAATCAACGCTTTTTACCTCAACGGCGACTATTCGGAGGGCGTGAAAATCATCCCTGGCCTCTCCGAACTCCTCGACACCAACCCTTTCAACTGGGACGCCAACCGCATCCTCGTTTTCCACTACCGCATTGCTTGCCTCTACTTCGGCAATGGCGATTTTGGCCATGCCATTGATTTTTTGAACAAAATCATCAACCAAAAAACGATTGATTACCGGGCTGATATTCAGTGCTTTGCGAGGATTTTGAACCTCATCGCTCATTTTGAATTGGGCAATACGGACTTGGTGGAATACCAGGTGAAGTCCGTTTACCGCTTCCTGCTCCACATCGAGGATTTGCAAGAGGTGCAGCGGGAGATTTTCCAGTTCCTTCGGAAAATGCCGAACATCCGCCCCAATGCCCTGGCCCACGAGTTCCGGCAACTGCACGAGCGGCTGCTGCCCTTGCAAAACGACCCCTACGAGCGGCGGCCCTTTCTATACCTCGACATCATTTCGTGGTTGGAATCAAAGCTGACGGGCCAACCTGTGAAGGAAATCATCCAACAAAAAAGCAAAAACCGTCGAAAGCGTTAGATGGCTGACCATATCCGTCCAAGGGTTCGGTGTTTGTGGAACTTTCTTATAGCTTAGCGCGGCATTGTTTTCAACCACAGCCCATATATGAGACGCATACTTGCCCTGACTTTACTTATCTCGGCTTTCGCATCCTGTACCAAGGATTTCGAGGAAATGAACCGCAACCCGTTTTCCCCGACGCAAACGGACATCGGGCCGCTGTTCAACACGGTGGTGCAATCCCTGCGCCTCGGCTGGAACGAGCAGTTCTATCTCCACAACGAAACCCTATAATATCCTTTACAATAAGATATATTAAATGTTGTTATACTTTTTATATATATTATGCGGCTACTTTGCGAATTTAGAGAAAACACTACCTTTGCATTGAGAAGCTGATAAGGCATCTATAACCCTCTGCCATACAAGTTGAAATTTAAGAGCTTGTTTTGAAATCAGATTTGTAGATTACTGTCCCACGCTTCTGTGCTATCTTGTAACCTTTGAAATAGGGTTATGTTATTTTCACTTTCTAAATCTCTCATTATGACTTTTTCTAATCAACTTTGGAGTCAGGTGCAAACATCTACACAATTCAAGAATTCATCTTCATTTAGAAAGAAGGTAATTTTCCTTGCAACATCTGTTATCCTTTTGTTGCACGTAAATACTACAGCTCAAATACGCCCTAAAATGAAAGATTTTATCGGCATAAACACTCGTGTTACAGACCCAATCAAATATATCTCTAAATTTCAAAGCATCAGAGAATACAATCATTGGTCGGGCACAATTGGGTTTGATGCAAACAATATAGAGAACTGCCCCAGTAACAAGCTAAGGTTCAATCCTAGTGCAAATTCAGCCTCTTTAGACAATTTTGATGCTTTCTATCAACAATTGAGCGCAAGAATACATCCTTCATTCAAATGGCTTGCACCCGAAATGAGAGGGCTTACACAATTTAATGAAGTCTTGTTAGAACAAAAACCGCTATGTTTGTCAGGAATTCCAGGTGCTGGTAATACTCCGAATGGAACCTCTAATCAACAACTTGAAAAATTTTTCAACATCGGTGCAATTTTGCGTAAAATAAACAGGGAAAACCTCGCATCATCAACAACAAGATCCTTTAAATCTTATGTAAATTTTGATAATATAGCAACTTCATATTAAACAATTCAGATGAAAGAACAATTCCCTGTTGTAGGTAACAGCAGTACCAGGGTTGTCAAAGCTTGGTTTGATAAAGATGGGGATGGAGTTTTTCAAGAGTCTAGCGAATTGATATTTACAAGTACAGTTCAAACTGATGATGGCCAGATTAAAACTATTTCTTTTACAAACCCATTGCCAACGAACCTCCCAATCATAAAAAAGTACTTTAGGCTGCGGATGATGGCTATTTCTAATGGAGGTACTGGGTTGCCCGCCAACACAAGTACACAAGAAACCTTCGTTTGGGATGTTGCCATGATAAACAACAGTGGTTCCAATACAGTACCACAGTATGCAAGTTTAGATCCTGCATCTGTGGGGAATAAAGGACGTATTCTGGAGGTAGAAATTAAAAAGGGTGGTGTCACCGCATATAATAAAGTTTTAAACAATCCATCATCTTTGGACTACAACTATTTTGATGATGGAAGCCTTCCTTTGTTGTACAAATCTATTGCCTATCAATTTAAAACAGATAATACAACTACAGGAGAAAGCGCTGTGATATCGACCGACTTAAATTTTGATGGTTTTTTTTCAGGTTCCAATGAGATCAAGACAACTGCTAATGGAGCAAATGCTAATGTTAATTTATCAAATGCATGGACCGGGACAGGTTTTAGTGCGCTAAGAATTAATCATAGAACATCCACTTCACAACCTGTGGGTGTCGGGGTTTGGGAATACCCAATAATGGTTGTTGATGAGAATGCAATTAGCAGTACGGTTTCAGGTTTTCTTACCAATACGGCTCATAGTCTAACACTCAATACTGGTACAACAACTGCAGTGAACCACAAAGTGGTTCTGCCAATTGATCAAGAAAATCCAGTTTCGTACATAGACTATGTAAAATGGCTAACAGTCATTTCAGCAAGATATGGGAACGTAAATATCTGTACAAACCAAACAAGCCCTGAATGTTTGTTCCTCAAGGGCATGGTTGATGTTAATGATACAGGTGGAAATGGAAGTTCAGGCTTAAACCGCCTTAAATGGGTCGAAGCAGGCAATGAACCAGATAAGTTCTGGTATGATGCTAAATACAGAAATACTGATGAGGCCATTTGGCAAATGAGAGCCAAACAGTATGCGACGCTCTTGCATGCTTCTTATGATGGAGCAAATAAAAGCTCCGCATTTGAAATATCTGCTGGTTCAAATAAGTTCCTCGGAGTAAAAAACATTGACCCAAATTTGAAGTTGGCCATGGCTGGGATTTCGGATTTTAGAGGGCAATACTTAATTGATATGCTAAATAAAGCAGAATCACTACGTGGGACCGCTGTGAGGAAAGTTCCCTTTGACATCTTGAACATTCACCACTATACAAGTACCAACACGCCAATAGGCGCTGATTACATTAACAATACAAACTATGTTTGGGACAAGGAAGACCAGTATGGCTTTGAATCAAATTCAGTGGGTGCATGCCCCGAATGTGCAGATTTAAAAGGCAGATACAATGCTTTTTTGTCAAAATTGTTTAACTCAACATCACTCAGTACAACAGTAAAAAACGAGCTGTCCAATCCAACCAATAGGGAATTCTGGATTACAGAGTTGGGTTATGACACCAACAATGGTTCTAAAGTAGCTGCCCAATTAGCTTCTGGTTCACAGCCCTATTATACTACTCAAGCTCAATGGATTGTTCGTTCCTTACTGGAGCTCTCACCAGTTGAATTCACTCATAATGCCAATACCATAGCACTAAAAAAAGCGACAATTTTTGATTTAAGAGATGAGGGGATTTATAGCAATGGGACAAACAATAATTATAGTCCCGATGGATATCTTTATACTCACTCCGGCTTGCTTACAAGAAATTTTAAACCAAAGCGTTCTTGGTATTATGTTCAAACACTAAAGAATGTACTAGGCGAGTGTCGTTTCAACAAAGACTTAAATGCTAATGGTGCGTTTTTGTATACTGGGGCAGGGTCAAATGACCCTAAACCAAGAATCTATGACTATAAAGAAGATGGCGTAAATGGAAGGCATATCTTAGTGATTTGGTCACCAACTTCAAACAATAGTAACAACCTTCCGCTCAATTTGTCTTGGAGTGCAATTCGGAGTGCAATTGGTGAACCTTCCAATACTCAGTTGCCAGTAAATTTGGTGAACTACACAGTAGTTAAGCACAAAGATTTTAATGAGAAAGGCAGTTATAAACAATACAACACTGTCGGCGGTCAACTTCAATTTACGCCTAGCACTATTGCCATCAGTGAAACCCCGATTTATGTTTTGCTAAACCAAACCTATAATTATACCGAATATACGTCTTGCCAACTACCAGGTTTAACTATAACGCCAACCTGTGACGGTGGAAGGGTAACTCATTCTCCTTGGTCAGGAATAGGTGGAGACTGGACAATTATGTATGCACTTCAAAGTGACATCAATAATATAGTTCCCCCAGGCACTACCTGTTCTCAATACCCTGACCAGCCATTTGATTTCTTGGGGGATAACCGATTTAAAATATATTCTGACGCTTGGGTTCCTAATCAACCTTTGATTGTTAACGGTCTACAGTCCAACACTTCTTACGTCTTGTTTTTTTTCTACACAGACTATACTGGTTTGAGTGCCGCAAAACCATGTGTACTGTGTTTTTCAACTAATTCAAGCGCTCCTTGCAATATAAATCCATGTCTCAGTTTAACAGCCCCTAATGACCCGTTATCATGTGGTACTTTTACAGATGATGAGAAAAGGCTATTAATTAACTTTATAAATAACTCCTGTTTGGGAACTGTCAATTCGAGTAATCCCGCTAGTGTAGCAACTTGCGCAAATTACGCAGCCGCTGATGGTGATTTCAACAACCCACTTTTCGGCGCAAATGAGCTATGGTCAAATTGTGGTTTCCACGAGGTTACTGTTACTTTTCAAAACTTTGTCAAATTAGAGGCTATAAAATTTTACCACAGATTTGGGAGTGACGATGTTGACATCTTATACACTTGTTGCAACTGTACTCAGCCAACCTACCTAACTACTTTTCGGCCTTATGGGCAAGTAGACCATTGGGTGACTATTTTCGAAAATATGCCTTTATTGCCAGTCAAATCATTAACATTCAGGAAGACTGGACATAGAGGGCCTAACAATGAAACCAGTGTAGAGATCGGCAAATTGCACTTCTGTGGTGTTGAAACAACATCTTGTACTTTCTTAGGCGACAATGGTAGTGACACAAAAAACTTAAGAGGAGGTAGTTTTGAAGACATAAAGTTCAGTGTCTCAGACGATGGCGCTGTTGCTATACATTGGGCACCGGTACCTCACTTTAAAGACCACCCTGAATATGGGACCTTTGACAAGTATGAAGCATGGATTGCCCCTAAAAAAAATAATGAGTTTGAAAAATTTAATGCTAACCAACCAACAGAAGTACGGCATTACACAGGTGTTGAAGAATTAAATTACTTTGTTGGGCAACTTGAGCCTGGAGATTATTCAGTCTTAATTTCAATACCCAAACCACCGAAAGGGTGCGAGTTTTCTCAATCAATGGACAATTTTTTACAAAGTTCAATGTATGACGTGGGTAATATGGTATGGGCTGATACTATCGTATCATTTTCAGTACTTCCTAATAACAAGGATAAGGATTTGCCCTTAATTCAAGAAGTAAATAAAGTGGAAATCCATCAGCCTAAGACTTACCATCTAGAAGTATTTCCCAACCCTACTAGTGGCCACTTGTCAGTCGCATGGGATACTCATGGATTTCAAAGGCTTGATATTATCTCCTTCGAAGGTTCGCTGATAAAATCTGTTAATTTAGAGACAAACCAAGTTTTCTCTGAGCAGATTATTGCTGGACTCCCGTCGGGCATCTACCTAGTCCGCTTGAGTGGAGAGGGTTTGATGCCTAGACAAAAGAAAGTAGTATTAACCAATTAGCAATTTTTGCAGAATTAATCTGTTTTGTGTATCTTATTGAAACATTTCTTAACTGAACATTAGGGCGGTGCATTTCGAGCACCGCCCTAATTGTATTGCCCTTACATACTCAAAGCATTTATTTACTAATCACCAGCCAGCGCTGCTTCGCTGTCTTTTTCGACTCCACCGAGCGAATGAAGGTGTCGTCACCTTGTTGCAGACGGCAGCAGTTTAATTTTCATTTTAGAGTAATAAACACAGGTCAAACGATGAACCTTTACAAGCTAACAGCCCTTCTTTTCACGCTATTTTTCATGGGCAACCTCCTCGCCCAGCGCCAGGTTTCCGGTACGGTAAAAGAAGCCGCCACGGGCGAGCCGATGATTGGCGTGACCGTCTTCCTGAAGTCGGCACCACCACTGAATTGGACGGCAGCTTCCAACTATCCTTGCCGGATATTGATGATAACGTACTGGTTTTCAGCTTTGTAGGTTACAAGGAACAGGAGGTCGCTGTGGGTGCTAGCAACAAGTTTGACATGCAAATGGAGGCCAATGCGCAGCGATTGGGTGAGGTGGTGGTGACGGCGCTCGGCATAAAGCGGCAGAAGCGGGAACTGGGCTACTCCACCGAGTCGGTCAGCGGCAACGACGTGGTACTAGCTACGGCCCCGAACCTGGTCAGTTCGCTGAGCGGCAAATCGGCAGGCGTCCAAATCACCTCCCCGAACGGCGTGGAAGGCGGCACAACGCGCATCGTCATCCGCGGCAACAACAACATCGGGGCCAACAACCAGCCGCTGGTGGTGGTGGACGGCGTGCCCATCGAGAACGCACCGGGCATGACCGACATCGGGCGGGGCGTGGACTGGGGTTCGGCCATCAACAACATCAATTCCAACGACATCGAAGACATCAACATCCTGAAAGGCCCAACGGCTTCGGCACTTTACGGCTCCCGCGGTGCCAACGGCGTGGTGCTAATCACCACCAAGCGTGGCCGCCAGCAGCCGGGCATCGGCATCAACTACGTGGTGACGCACAAGGTCATCCAGCCCTTCCGCTACCGCGACGTGCAGAACGTTTTTGGGGCGGGCGGCCCCATCAGCCTGAATGAACCGACGCTGCCCAAAAATGCGGATGGCGTTTATATTTACCCAACCGAAACACACGCCGTGGACGGGCCTTACGGCAAAGCAACGACGGAACTTTTCGGCTACTACTCCACAGGCGTATCGTGGGGGCCGCGCATGGAGGGGCAGCAGGTGCTTTGGTGGGACGGCGTCATGCGGAGCTTCGACCCGCAGCCGGACAACCTGAAACTGTTTTTCAACGAAGGCAACACCACGACGCACAACCTCTCATTTTCGGGCGGCAGCAAAGCGGGCACCATGCGCGTGTCGCTCACCCGCACCGACCACGACGCCATTGTGCCGAACAGCAAGTTCAACCAAACGACCGTCAATATCGGCTCCCGGCTGGACATTTCTCAGAAGCTCCATGCCGATATTTCGCTCTCCTACATCAACTACAACCGCCTGAACAGCCCTACGCTCGGCGACGACAACAACGGCAGTTTTGGTAAGGGCATACTCTACTCTTGGCCGCGCAGCTACAAGGGGATTGAAAAGGAAATTGACATATTGCCGGATGGCACCAGGAATGATTACGGCGGCAACTACCCCTTCACTTTTGCCCCGCCGCACCTTTGGTGGAACACCTACAAAAACAACACGGAACTGAAGCGGAACAAGCTCATCGGGGCGCTCGGCCTGACCTTCGACGTGACGGATTGGCTGAACCTGACGGGCAAAATCGGCACCGATTTCAACCTCGACCAGTTCGAGACCCGCAACCAGCCGACGGACAAGCTGGGAGTGCTTAACGGCTTCTACTCCAATGAGTTAGGGAAAGATGTGGTGCTGAACAATGAGTTCCTTATCACCGCCTACAAGGATAAAATCCGTGGTTCTGACCTCGATGTTCGCTTCTCGGTGGGCGGAACGAGTTGGAAGCGAGACCGCTACGGCCTTCGGGGCAACAGTGGCCGCTGGGTGAACCCTTGGCTCTTCAATTTCGGCAACTACGACGATATCCAAACCGGGCCGACCCTTTCGGAGTTCCGCTTTGAGAAGGCCATCAATTCGCTGTACAGCTTCGTGAACCTCGGCTACCGCGATTACCTGTTCTTGGAAGTAACGGGGCGCAACGACTGGACTTCGTCCTTACCGAAGGGCAGCAATTCCTATTTCTACCCGTCCGCTTCGCTGAGCTATATCGCTACGGAGGCATTCGATTTGAGCCAAATCAATTGGTTGAGCTTCCTCAAACTGCGGGGCGCTTACGCGCAAACGGCGACCGATACCGACCCCTATCAAGTAGATTTTGTTTACACGACGGGCACATTTGGCGGTAGCCAAACAGCCAGTCTTCCCACCACCATCCCGCCCATTGGCCTCAAGCCACAGCAGGCGAATTCTTATGAAATGGGCACCACCATTGGCCTTTTCAACGACCGGGTAAACCTGGACATGACCTATTACTATATCCGCTCGTTCGATCAGATTTTGAACTCGCCGTTGCCTTCTTCTTCGGGCGCCAACCAAATCCGCATCAATACGGGCAAGCTGGAAAACAAGGGCATCGAGGCTATCATGAACGTGACCTTAGTGGAACGGAAGGGCTTTTTCTGGCAAACGGGTCTCAACTTCGCCCGCAACCGCAACTACGTGGTGAGCCTTGGTGACGGCGCTAAAATCCTTGAATTGGCCAATATCTGGGGGCTGAACGGCCCTTCCATCGCCGTGCGGGAAGGCGAGCAATATGGAACTATCGTCGGCTATGATTATGTCTATCACGAGGGCACGGGCAAGCCCATCCTCAACGACGACGGCACGCTGTACCAGATTTCGGAGAGCAGGGTGCCGCTCGGCAATGCCTCACCCAAGTTCACGGGCGGCTGGACGATGCGGCTTGGTTACAAAGGATTGACGCTGAGCACTTTAGTAGATACTAAATGGGGCGGCGACATCTATGCCGGCTCCTACATCATCGGCCTGCAAACGGGCCAAAGCCCAGAAACACTGAAAGAACGCCTCTACGAAGAAGGCCTGCCCTTCACCGACCCCAGCGGCAAGACGAGCAATATCGGTGTGGTGCTCGACGGCGTCTATGCCGATGGCACTGTGAACGATAAAACAGTGCATTATTACTTCAAATACATCGGCAACACGGGCGGCTGGGGGCGCTTCATCACCACGCCGGGCGTCATGGAGAATACTTGGGTAAAAATGCGGGAAATCGTGCTGGCCTACCAAGTACCGGAGAAGCTGCGGAAAAAGACCAAGGTCTTCCAAGACCTGACCATTTCGCTAACGGGCCGTGATTTGTTCTATATCTACACCACCCTACCCGACCGCATCAACCCGGAAGGCTCGAATGGGTCGGGCAATGCGCAGGGCCTGGAATGGGCGTCCTTCCCAAGCACAAGGAGCTTTGCGATTGGGGTGAATGCGTCATTTTGACAAATATTGCGCTCTAAAAAAACATCATCCCAGCTGCCGACGGCAGCTGGGATGATGTTTTTTAGGTTGCGAAGGTTTTGCTCCGCAAAACCTTCGCAACCTAATTATAAAAGTACGGTACTTACCTACTTACCATCCTTATGCTTTCCTCCATTGCCTGAATCCTTGGCTGGTATTTCTCCATGATTTCGTTGAAAATAGCGGGGTGCTGGTCAACGATGGCCTGGCGCACGAGGTCGCGCAGTACCTTGTCCTTGCGGTAATCTTCCAGTTCCAGCGGCTTTTTGGCCGATTTTTCCTTTTTCTCCAGAATGACCTTTGCGTATGGATTGTCGCGCAAACTCGCGATTGCCTGGGCTGTCACTTCAGGCTGTTCGGTGGTCAGTGCCTTGATTTGGTCGTTGATGCGCTGGGCAGTCTCCTCCCGCAGGGTTTCCAGTTCGCGTTGCAGGGTCTCCACTACCCTACCCTTCTCATTGGCGGTAGCTTGGCGCTTCATTTCCTCTTCCTTCGGGTCGGTATAACCATTGCGGAGCGCATTCAGAAAAAAGCCTGGAATGCTCGATTTGATTTGATTGCTGGCTTTGGCGCGGCGCGTGACGCGAAGCGCGGCGTCCATTTGTTCCTCGGAATATTGGCCGAGCAGGTCCATGAAAACCGAAGGCGTGACGCCCAGTTTTTGCACCACCTCCTCATGGAACTTCTCAAAAAGCAAGTCTTTTTTGGTCTTTACCAGCACGTCGGGCGACTCTTGCACTTCCTTCTGTGAGGGAAATGGGATTTCCATCGTGCGCTCCATGCTGGCGCGCATATGGGGCACTTCGTTGTCGGGCTTGCGGTGGAAAAGGAAACGCAGGCTGACCACCCGTTTGCCCTCCTTCAGCTTTTCCACGTCCCGAACCTGTATGTCTGTGTGGTCGTTGATTTCCTTGATGGCAGGCTTGATGACCCATCTAAAAAAGTCGGGAAACCGGGGATATTCCTTCGAAATTTCAAACATCCGCTTGATTTCTTCGATGTCAATGGTGCGCTCGCCGATGCTCTCGTACTGCTTCAGTAACTCGTAAACCCGGATGGGGTATGCGCCGAGTTTCACCACATTTCGCAGGTCGTAGGCCGTGAAATTGCGCTGCAATTGAAGGAAAAACGGCTTCATTTCCTGCTCGATGGTCACGTCAATATACTCTTGGTTTTCGCTGGCGGTACCCTCTTGTCCGTCCTTCATGTAGTCAATCTTGCGAAGGATGTGGTACTGCACCTCACGGGCCGTACCCTCCTTCTCGTAGCTGACGTAGAACGACTTGCTCATGATGCTCTTGGCCGCCTCCCGCAGTAGGTGGTAGCTCTGGTTCGACTTGAGGTTAAACGCCTTGATGACGTCGCGGTACCAGACCCGATAGACTTGGAAATCGTCGTCGTCGCGCTTGATTTGCGAAAGGATGCTGAGGAAGAACCGCGTCTCCCAGATGTCGAAGCGGTA
>JADLHE010000163.1 GCA_020848965.1 Saprospiraceae bacterium | reverse complement strand
GTAAATACCTATTAAAACGTCCTCAGGTTGTCAAAGACTGCTCATGGATTGGTTAAATCAGGCCATGCTCTATGGCGTACTTGACCAAGCCTGCAGCGTTTTTCAGCCCCAGCTTTTCCAACATATTGCGGCGGTGAGCGTCCACGGTACGCACGCTGATAAAGAGCTGCTTGGCGATTTCGGTGCTGGAAAATTGCTTCGCAATGAGTGATAGTATCTCAATTTCACGGGCTGAAAGCGCTTCGCCCGTCTTGATTTTCTTTGGTTGGTGAAGTTGATTGAGTTGGTTGACGATTTCGTCCGTTACCACCTTACTGTAATAGCTGCTGCCTTCAAAAACGGTTCTAATGGCCCTAAGCACCTCGTTCTTGCCGGCACTTTTCAGCAGGTAACCGTCCACACCAGCTTCCAGTGCGCCTAAGATATGCTCCCGTTCGGAGTTCATGGAGAGTATCAGGATTTTGATCTGAGGATATTTTTGCTTCACGAGGCGGGAGGTTTCCACGCCACCCATACCATTCATGGATACGTCCATTAGGATAATGTCGGGTTGAAGGGTTTTTAAAGCCTCCATCACTTGCGTGCCATTGGAAGCTTCGCCTATGACTTCGATATCCTCTTCAAAGTCGAAAAGCAATTTTAGGCTGTCCCTGAATATCTGGTGATCGTCCGCGTGTAATATCTTCATATTGCAAAATTGGCTTCAACAAAATTTGTTAGCATGCAACAAGGTATTGAAAGGCAGATGAATCCTGTTTAATCACGCTTCACCCTTCAAGGCATTGAACCGGATTTCAAAAACACTCCCCTCACCTTCTTGGCTGGATACGTGTATCTCGCCAAACATCATATCAACGATTTGTTTCACGATAGAAAGTCCCAAGCCTGTGCCCCGTTCACCAGCCGTGCCCAGCTGACTTTGGTTGGCACTCATGGTGAAAAGTTCTGAGAGCACTTTGCCGGAAATGCCAATTCCTTTGTCCTCAACCCTTAACAACACTTTTTTCCCTTCTTGAATACAGCTTATCCTGATGCTGCCGCCAAATTGGGAAAATTTGATGGCATTGCTGATTAGGTTGTCCAAAGCCCTTAATAGCCACTTGGCGTCCACTTTGGCCTTCACCTGAACTTGCGCTGCCGATTTTTCAACCGCTATATCAATGCTTTTCTTAGCTGCAAATCCCTGGTTTTTCCCAACAGCTTCTTCAATGATTGGAACCAAGGCGGTCTCCGTCAGTTGTAAGGCAATCTTATCGCCCAATTTGACCACCTCCGTCATGTCATCAAGTATGTCTGTGGCATTGATACTGGTCTCATTTATGTACTCTAAATATTTCAGCACGGTGTCCGGGTCTAGTTCCTCGTATTTCTCATTCAGCAAGGTGGCCACTAGTTTGATGGTTTCCAGTGGGTTTCGTAGGTCATGCGAAATGATTTTTAGCAGCACATCTTTGGTAAAATTGAGTCGCTCCAGTTTTTTGTTCGTTTGCTTCAGTTCTTTGTTGATGATTTCCATCGCAAGCTGCGACTGCCTCAATTCTTTCTCAGTTTTCACCAACTCGCTGATGTCCGTCAAAATGGATCGGGAGTAAATGGTATCACCTTTTTCGTTTTTTACGAAGGAAGCGTTGATCAAAACCGGGATTCTGCTTCCATCCTTTTGCAGTACTTCTAAACGGTAATCTTTTGTGACCCCCAATTCCCTGAATTTGGCAAAATGGGATTGGACTTCTTGCCGTGATTCTGCCGGTATTACAATATCAAAAAATCGCTTTCCAAGAAGCTCCGCCCGCTTGTAACCCAGCAAATTAAGCTCAGTGTCATTTATGCGCAACAAGATACCGTCACCATCCAGAGAATGGTATCCATTAGGGGCATTGTTGTAAAGGTCTTCGTATGCTTTTTTCAGTTCTTGAAGCTCAATTTCAGCGTTTTTCCGGTCGGTGATATCCCGGCTGAGGCCCACCAATAAATGCTCCCCTTCCTTAGTTGTCAGCACCATCATGGAATTGGAGAACCACCTTAGTTCTCCATGCTTGGTTTCCAATTGTTGTTCAACCACAAATGGTGGTTTGCCAATGTTTTCCTGGAAAAGGCTCATCATGCGGGTTGTCATTTCAGGGGTGTTGCGCCTGTACATAATCCCGGGGTTGGCGTATATCTCCTCAGGCGAATAGCCTCGGATTTTTTCTACGGAAGGGCTGATATAACGATGCCTCAGGGATGGATAGTCCATGATGAAGAAAATCTCATCAAGCTGCTGCAAAAACTGTAAAAAATATTCATTATTGGCCATGTACGATTTTTTTGAGCGTAATTATGTGGTTAAGCAATTACAATGCGCTGCTTGTCACTTTAGAATTCTACCCTTCCTACAAATTTGCCATCGGCAACCGAATTTCAATAATGCTCCCCAAGCCTTCGGTGCTGGTCACACCAATTTCGCCCGCTTGCATTTCGATAATTTGCTTAACTATGGAGAGGCCCAGCCCGGTACCCTGCTCCCCGGCAGTACCTGTTCGGCTTGGCGCTGCATCCTTGGTGAACAGTTTAAGCAAGGTGTCGTCAGGGATGCCAATACCATTGTCCGCAATCCTCAACACCACCTCATCCCCATCTTGTTGGTAACTTATCTTGATGTATCCGCCTTTTTGGGAAAATTTCAATGCATTGCTTATCAAATTGTCCAGAGCCCTCACCATCCATTTTGCATCTACCCTCACCCATGGTTGCTGGCTGTCCAGTTGGCCTTCGAATTGTAAATGCACGCCTTTCTCTGCCGCTCTTTTTTCGTTGAGAACCATAGCTTCTTCAATCAATAAGTGCAAGCCAGTGGCTCCCAAATCCAGCTTTTCCTCATTGCCGAACTGCATCATGTCCGTCATGCCATCAAGTAGGTTGGCAGCACTTTGGCTCGAGTCGCTGATGTATTCCAAATATTTTGTCAAAGCTTACGGGTCCAACTCATCGTACTTTTCGTTGAGCAGGCCGGAAAGCAGTTTAATGGTTTCCAATGGGTTGCGCAGGTCGTGGGAGATAATTCTCAATAGCACATCTTTGGTGAAGTTGAGGCGCTCCAGTTTCTGGTTCGCATGCTTAAGTTCGCTGTTGATGGACTCCAGCGCTATTTTGGATTTCTTCAACTTTTCCTCCGCTTCGCTCAATGCCGTAATATCGGTAAATATCGAACGAGTATATACCAGTGAGCCTTGCTCATCTTTTTCAGTGGAGGCATTCAATAAAGCATGGAGCGTGCTGCCGTCTTTTCGGAGCAGTTCTATCTTCACGTCTTTGGCAAATCCGTTGGCTTTCAGCATGGGGTAAATCTTTGCAAACTTTCGCTGGCTATCGGGCGTTAAAAAAACCTCCTGTACATTTTTCCCCATCATTTCTTCCCGCTTGTACCCTAGCCAATCAAGTTCCGTATCGTTGACCCTTACTATTACGCCCTCCGTATCCAAGGAATGGTAACCATTAGGCGCATTGTTATAGAGGTCCTCGTATTCCAGTTTCAGTTTTTCAATTTCCAGTTCGGCGTTTTTCCAATAACTGACGTCCCTGCCCATTCCCACTAGCGACTGCCTTCCATCCGGCTCATGCAACAGCAAAAAGGTGCTTTGGTACCAAATGGTTTTGCCGGATTTTGTCAGTACTGGGTATTCAGTTGTGATTGGCCCCTTGCCCAAGTTACGCTCCACTAATTCCAAAAAGGCTTTTTGCTGTTCGGGACTGAACTGCTGAAGCATGGTATCGGGGTTTTCATAGACTTCTTCTTGGGTGTAACCTCGTGATAAAACGCTGGGACTGATGTACTTGTATTCAAGTGATGGATAATCCATGATGAAGAAAACTTCATCCAGTTGTTCTATAAATTCTAAGAGGTGGTCTTTTCTAATCACGGCATTTTGTTTTACGCCAGTTATACTATTGCAGAATATGGTACCATCACTATTCGCCAGCGCAAAGGGCTATATTTCCATCATCAAGCTAAACAACAAAAACTCGTGCAGCTATAATAGCTACCCGCTTGAATCTCATTCTTCATCCTTTATCCTTATTTAAAAACGCTATACTTAGCTCATGCAAAAATAGAAATATCAAACTACGCTTCCATATAAAAGGGTAATTTTTGCAGCAAGTGCCTAAAATATTACATTTATTTTGTTCGATGGCAAAAAAAGATTCTAAAAAACCTGTATAATAAAAACAGCATAAAAGCGGTGCAACGGATTCTTCATTTCGCCATACCATTTGCTGCGCAATTACTGCTTGATTTGAATAAAATCAGTATTTCATGGGGAATTGCTGCCAATGCACATGCCTTAAAGCCCATTCCAATGGAAAGCGCCTTGGCCAATTTGACTGCACTCTCATTCACGCAAAATTAAGAGCCCAAAAATTGCCGCACCATTTCCAACAATTCCAACGGCTTCTCGGCATGCACCCAATGCCCAGCGCCTTCAATGGTTTTCACGCTAGAATTAGGAAATAGGCTATGAATCAAGCCCTCGTCCTCCGGCAACACCACATGCTTTGAGCGGCCTCCACGGATGAACAGCGTCTCGCCCTCGAAGGGGTCGCCGTTCACCGCCGCCAAAATATCCGAGTAGTGCTTCCAGAGCACGGGCAAGTTCATCTTGAATTCAAAGCCACCCTCGGCCTTCCTGGTCAGGTTTTTCATCAAAAACTGCCGCACGTCCAACTCATGGATGCGTTCTGCCAAGAAGTCTTCAGCCGCTTTTCGGTCGGCGATATTGTCCAAATCCATGGCTTGCAGCGCCTCGAATATCTCGAAATGGCCGCCGGAATAAGTCTTCGGCGCAATATCCACCACCACCAGTTTTTTTACCAAATCGGGGTGGGTTAGCGCAAACTGCATGGCCGTTTTGCCGCCCATCGAATGGCCAATGACGTGCGCCCCATCGTACATCCAATGCGTTTCCATGAAATGGCGGAGGTCTTCGGCCAGCGTGGGGTAGTCATGCAGATCGGCATGGGGCGAGCGACCGTGGTTGCGCTGGTCTAGTATGAAGACCGTGTAGTTTTCGGCTAGTTGCCGGGCAATGGTCTGCCAGTTGTCCAGCGTGCCGAATAGCCCGTGGAGGATGACGACGGGGTCGCCTTGGCCAAAAGTTTTATAGTTGAGTTCCAATGTTACAATGATTAAAGGCGTTTGCGAAGCAGTTTTTACCTTTGCAAACTTTGTGAAAACGCAGCGAATGCCGCATTGTTTAGCCTCAAAAAATCCATCGAAATAAGACCAAATTAGTAAAAACATGCGTGGCGATAGTAGCTCGACCAATTCAAGTCACTGATAATCAACGCCTTAAATCCGTCAGCCGCCCATCGTCCACCGTCCACCAGATTTCATGCACCATATCAGCCCTGACCCGCTGACCCTCGAACAGGTCGGCCAAATACTCGCTTCGGGCAGAAAAATCGCCCTTTCTCCCGAAGCCACCCGCCGCATTGAGCATTGCCGCCGCTACTTGGACGACAAGCTGGCTGCCGCCAACGATACTTTTTATGGCATCAACACGGGCTTCGGCTCGCTCTGCAATGTGCGCATCGAGCACCACGAACTGGAGCAGTTGCAGACCAACCTCGTCATGTCGCACGCCTGTGGCATGGGCGATGAGGTGCCCGCCGATGTGGTGCGGCTCATGCTTCTGCTGAAAATACAAGGGCTTGCACAGGGTTATTCCGGCGTGCAGCTCATTACCGTTCAGCGCCTCGTTGATTTTTACAACAACGACGTGTTGCCCATCATCTACCAACAAGGCTCACTTGGTGCCAGCGGCGACCTTGCGCCACTGGCGCACCTAAGCCTACCGCTCATCGGCATGGGCGAGGTACGGGTTGATGGCGAAAAACTGCCCGCCGCCGAAGTCCTTTATCGGCACGGTTGGCAACCTATCGTACTGGACTCCAAAGAAGGACTGGCGCTGCTCAACGGCACCCAATTCTGCCAAGCATACAGTGTTTGGTGCCTCTTGGAGGCAAAGCGGCTGTACGATGCGGCCAACCTCACCGCCGCTGTTTCCCTGGATGGTTTTGATTGTAGGCTCTCGCCTTTCAACGAGCTGTTGCACAAAATAAGGCCGCACGAAGGCCAGTTGAAAACCGCCGAGACCATCCGCAACTTATTGAAAAACAGCGAGATAGCAGCCCAAGAAAAATCTGCCGTGCAGGACCCCTACGCCTTCCGCTGCATCCCGCAGGTGCATGGGGCCAGCTACGACGCCATTGCCCATGTGGGGCGGGTGCTTTTCACAGAAATCAACTCCGTGACGGACAACCCGACCATTTTCCCCGATGAGGACGAAATCCTTTCTGGTGGCAATTTCCACGCCCAGCCCTTGGCCTTGGCGCTCGATTACCTCGCCATCGCCCTTGCGGAACTGGGCAGCATCAGCGAGCGGCGCACCTACCAGCTCATCAGCGGGCAGCGTGGCCTGCCGCATTTTTTGACGAAAAACGGCGGCGTAAACAGCGGTTTCATGATTCCGCAATACACGGCCGCCAGCATCGTCAGCCAGACCAAGCAACTCTGCACCCCGGCCTCGGTGGATAGTATCGTGTCATCCAATGGCCAAGAAGACCACGTGAGCATGGGCGCCAATGCTGCCACAAAGTGCTGGCGGGTGGTGAAGAACGTGGAGCGGGTACTGGCCATCGAGTTCTTCACGGCGGCGCAGGCGATGGAGTTCCGAAAGCCGTTGAAGTCGTCAGAAATTGTAGAAAATACTTTGACTGCTTATCGCAAAGCGGTGCCAATGGTGGAAGAAGACCGTATCATGCACTCAGATATGGAGGTGACGGTGGAGTTTTTGAAGGGTTTATAAGGGTTTAGAAAATTGATAAGGGTTGATGACCGCTCGCCATCAACCCTTATCAACTTCATTAACCATATCAACCCCAAGCATCACAGCGCCTCCGGCTCGCTTCTTGTCGAGAGGTCAATTTTCGAGACACCCGCTAGGCTGTGTAGCGCCCGCAGGAAGTCCAGTTCCCCACCTTTTTCCTTAAAGACAATACGGTAGTTGTACTCCAGTTTCACTTTGCCCTCGGCACTGGTCACGTAGTCGGTGCGCCAGTGCTGGGTGCGGCGGCAATACTGTTTGAAAAGCTGCTCGACCTTTTGCGAAGCAATACCGTCCTCAGCTTCCAAATGGAAGCGCAGAACATTGATGGGATGGTGCCCTGCATTGGAAAACGGCGTGATGCGGAGCAAGAAGGCGACGATGCAAAATGCCACCGTGCCCATGAAAGCCGTATTGTAGGCGTGTACCCCGCAGGCAATGCCGACGGCCAGCCCAGCAAACATGAAGATGATGTTGCGGGGGTCACGCAGGTTGGTGCGGAAATGGATGATGGCCAGTGCCCCAATCATGCCGAGGCCCCTCGCCAAGCTGTCGCCAATGGAAAGCATCACCGTCGCCGCCGCCATCGAGCCGAGAATCATGGCCTGTAGGAAATTGCCCGGCACGAACAACTCACGGCTGGTCTTTTCATAGGTGAACGCCACCAGTACCGAGAGCAGGAACGCAAAGAGCATGGCATACACCACCGACATCATAGTCGGGTTGTCGGCGTTGGCTTGTAGTACGGAAAAGTCGAACATGAATTGATTTCGGGTTGCGGATATTGGATTGCGGATTACCGCACGACCTCCAATAACTGTGTTTGATTCTTGCTAGTTCTGACGTAATAAATGCCCGTAGGCCAAGTGCTTATATCAACGGTGGTTTGGTTGAAGAAACTTGCTTGGTGCTTTTGGTGGCCCATTTGGTCATAAATCACAAACAATTGATTTTCAGTGTTTTTGCTTCGCAAAACGACCTCGTCGCCTGTTGCTGGGTTGGGTGAAATGAGCAGGGAGTTTTCCGCTTCCTTATCGTTCACCGCCGAGATGCCCGTGTCGTTGTTGGCCTTGAAAGTCGGGTTTTTGATGGTGAAACTGCCAGTGCCATTCGGCGAGCGGGCATAGCCTTTATCGGCCTGCTGCTGTCCGAAACTGATGTCTTGCACCGTGTTTCCGCTGGCATTGACGAGCAGGAGTTGTTCGCCTACTGCACTGAGCTTGAAATTGGCGTGGAGCGGCCCCTGACTGCTGTCCTCGTCGGCCCAGATGATGATATAACCCATCGCTGGGATGCTGGTATTGGTAGGGAAATCCCATTTTTCGAGGTTGTCGGGGTTGTCCGTAATATGCCAGCCGCTGAGGTTGATGGCACTGCTGGAGCCATTGTAAAGCTCAATCCAGTCCTCGTACTCGCCGTTTTCATCGGTGATGTAGGTCTGATTGGAGGCCATCACTTCATTGATGACCACGCTGGATTGGGCAGCCATTTTGCCGAAGGCGAACAAAAAAAAGGTCGCCACAAGGGCGCTGCTAAGGGCATTCTGTAATTTCATATTGTCTTTCGTTGAAAGATTTGGAAGCGGCAAAGGTGCGTTTTTCTGCCAAGCTATCGGAATGCTTTTTTGCAAGTACCTGACAGAGTACAAACTGGACTTGAAGGTGGAATTAGCCTTGGTTTGGTTGCAGGGTGCAGTGTTTTTCGCAAAATTCAACGCTCTACGATTACAATATCCTGAAAATCAAAGCATTCCGACTTGGGCAGCCCCCGCCAGAAACCGTAGTGGATTTGCCTTAGCTTCAAACCATTTTTTGAAACCAGCTCCCGCAAATGGCTTTCCTCGAAAGCTACGTTGGCGCTTTTCACCACGTCATCCATTAAGCGGTAGTGGCCATAATCATGGGGGAAATCAAAGCCTTTGGGCCAAATCGTTTTTTCTCCGAAAACAAAAAAAGTGAGGTATGCCACCCCGCCCGGTTTGAGCACTTTACTTAGTTCACCTAGGTAATTGTCCACTTCGTCGAGGAGCATATGCGTGAAAACGGAGTTTGCTACCGCAAAATCGAAACTGGAATCTGCATAGGGAAACTGGAAAATGGAAGCGGGTTGGCCATTTTCACGATAAAGGTCGTTGCCAATGGGAAGGTACTTGAAGCGGAAGTTGTGGAAACGGGAACCGATATGGTCCCTGCACCAAACCACCCCTTTTTCCACCACGTCGAAGCCTTCGTAAATCGCTTTTTCGTTCAAAAAACGGGTGAGCGGAATGGCAATGCGCCCGATGCCACTGCCGATGTCGAGCACGTTGTGGTGCGGCTGCAGGCCGCAAAGCTTTTTGAACAGCTCCACCGACTGCTCGCCCGACCGACGGAAGTCGCCACCGCCCGTGTAAATCATGCCACGAGGCGGGGTGAGGCCGTCACGCTGGCCCGTCATTTTCTCCCATAAATCCAAGGGCATGAAATAGAGCCGCCGTGCAGTGAAGCGCCAAGCGGGGGGGAGGGAATAGAAAAGTTTGCGGGCAGTGAGTTTCAATGCTTGCTGTAATTTTGGAGGTGGGACTCGTCACCATGAAACAAGGCCGCACCGCCCGCAAAGGTATTTATTCGAGCGAACTAGCTATTATCCCTCTTTTATCTTACCGCCCGACAAAAATTCCTGATAGGCTTTGAGTTTGCCCATTTCGCCATCGGCGGCAAGGCGGGCTTGCTCAGGCCAAGTGCTGGGGTCGTGGATGCGGTAGCGGTCGCCAGCCTTGTTGAGCACTTCTTTTAGGCGTTCGACCGAGGTATCGGCGAGGTCCGTAAAGCTGTGGATACCAGCGCCGTGCAGCAGCAGCTCTATCTTCGGCCCGATGCCTTCCACCACTTTTAGGTCGTCGCCTTTGGCGGTTGGTTTGGCTTTCGCCTTGGGTGCTTGTTCTGCATTTGGCTGCAAAAGCTCCTTGGCTTGGCCTACCCAGTCGTCCCGCTCGATGCGGCCGGGGAAGAACTCAATGGCTGTGGTCAGTTTGTCAATCAAATTGGCGTCGAGGCGGCTGATTTGGTCGTAGGTGTAGATGCCGAGACCGTTCAGTTTTTTCTCCAAAAACGAGCCGATGCCCTTGATGGCCGTTAGGTCGTCTTTTTGGTCGGCAGTAGCAACGGGAATGATGTTGCCAATGGCTGCCAAAACCTCGTCCTTCGCATCGGAAGGCGTGATGGCCCCGCTTGTTATCGCTTCCTTGTCGGCAGGGTTGATGGAGGCGATAATGGGTGCATCCACAACGGCCCCAAGAACGGGTACTTCAACATCTGGCGCTGCGGCGTCAAGGTTCATCGCAGCCAACTCTGCTTTCAACGCCTCGTTTTCTGCCACCAGGCTACCGATATTGGCCTCCAAAGCGCCCAAACGGTTGGTGGAATCTTTGTAGGAGTTCAAAAGGTTGATGAGGTTCTCGTCTTCCTTTTTGTTGTTGCTGCGCAATGCCTCATTCTCCGCCAACAGCTCGGCGATTTTGGCTTCCATTACGCCAACCCGTGCCAAGGTCTCTTCATAAGATTGCTTCAACTGGGTGAGGTCTTGGTGGTCAGCACTGCCGACAGCTAGGCCAGCCGTCAGTTCTTCATTGCGGGTTTTCAGGCCGACAACTTGGTTGTTCAGGTCATCTATCGTTGACTGATAGGAGTGACTGTTGGCATGCAGCCGGACGGTTTCTTCCAATGTAGCATCCAAGTCCTTTTGCCATTTTGCTTTTTCAGCCTGAATGCTGGCTAACTGCTCCTTGGCGAGGTCGGCCTCACGGTTCGATTTTGCGAGGTCGGCTAGGCTCAGGTCGTGCTTTTCCCGAAGGGCCGTTAGCTCTAGGTTTAGGTCGTCGTATTTTTTCTTCCACTCGGCAGCTTGCCGTTCAAAGCGGTTTGCTTGCCCACGCCACATGAGCCAAGCAGCGACGAAGCCAATGAGGAAGCTCACGAGCACCGAGAAGAGGAAGAAAACGCTGTCAGGATGGTTTAAAGATTCGAATAAGTTTTCCATGCTGTATGTTTTGAGAATAGGTTGATAACGGTTGATGCGGTTGATAAAAATTGATATGGGAGGTTCCATCAACCTCATAAACCATTATCAACCCCTATCAACCAAAAAAATCACTGCACTGGTTTTTCGGTAATTTTAAAGTTCACCCGGCGGTTTTTTTGCCGACCATCGGGGTTGTCCTTTCCACCAATGGAATTTGGCGCAATGGGCTGTTCCTCGCCCTTGGTATCCGCTGCAATATTGGCTTTTACCCCTAGCTCCCGGAAATAAGCGGCAGCGTTTTTTGCCCGACGCAGGCCGAGGTTGAGGTTTACTTTTTCGTGCCCGATGCTGTCCGTATGCCCCGTGATGGTGAGCATCATGGCAGGGTTGGCATCCAAAAACGTCTTGACGGAGTCGGCATAAAGCACGCACTGCTCGCCCGGCTTGAACTCATCGGAGCCGAAGGCGAAATTGGCATCAGAAAAGGTATTGTCCTTGAAACTATAGGTCGGACGGTCGTAGTCGTTGGGTTTTGGACTAAAAAGATTAAAGGAAATTGGCTCTTCCATCGAACCTGTTTTTGCCATTTCATGGTCAATGGAAAAGCGTTTTTCATCCACGCCCAATTGCGACAGCAACTGAACCACCGCTGCCGCCCTCGCAATGCCAAGGTTCTCAAAAATGCCGCTTTTAGCAGCCTTTTCCGATAGCAGGTAGCGCCCGGTGATGGTTATTTTCTTGTCCGGATTGGCCTTTAGGTATTCGGCCACTTTGCCCAAAAACTCCTTGTTGTTGGCACTCAAATCAGCTTGCACGGAATTGGACGCAAAGCCGAATTGTTCATAACCCTGAAGGATGGATTTGTCGCCGTCCTTGAGCGAAAGGGTCATGGGACGGCTCGTGGTCTGAGCGGGTGGTTGGTCGCCGCAGTGGTGCCGCAGTTCACAGACAAAATAGCGCCGGGCCGGGAGGGCAAAGGCAAGGAACACCAGAAAGCCGATGATAAAACCTCTCATAGTTGTTTGATAGTATGTTTCGGTTCAATGCACGGCGAGTTGCCCCACCGTGCATTTACCAATAAGGAAGCCGCCAAATGTATGAGTTTCAGTTGATTAGGCAAAATACCTACGGATTTTCGCCTTGTTTTCTAACAAAAAAAACTCCTTACCAAGCCAATCGAGGACCTGATAAGGAGTTTTTTGCCATAAACTCAATGAGTTTTATCGGTTGATAATCAATTGCCTTACAAACGGCCTGCCCTCCATTGGCCGCACCCAAACCGCATAATGACCCGGCGGCAGGTGGCCCAATTCAATCCGGATGGGCGCAGTGGGCGCTTCTTCCACGTTCATTTCATGGACGGTCACACCCAGGTTGTTGTACACCTGCAACTTAAGCGTTTGGCCTACAAGGGCCGAAACATCAAGGAAAGCATATCGGTCAGCCGGGTTCGGGTAGAGCACGATGTCCTGCACCGTCGGCACCTCATCCCTGCATTCCACCTCCACGGTTACGGTTGTGCGCAGTTTCGAGCCGTCGTCGAAGCAGATTTCATAGGTAAACGACTCAGGCGTGGCGTCTTTATAGCTATTGCAGTATTCCACGAGTGGACGGTAGCTCACGGTATTGTCCACGTTCACCCAAGCCTTGCCGCTCGTTGGTTGCTTCGCAATGGCCAGTTGTTTTACAGGCCGCTTCAGCTCGTCGTTGGCCAGCACATTGCCCCTCACCGTTTCACCTTGTTTGGTGCGCAGCAAATCGGGGTTCAATTCAGATGGGGAAGCCAAGCCAAACGTATCTGGTATTGCCACTTCGTCCTTCATCTTTACGATGACCACCATTGAGTCCAAGCAGCCTGTG
This sequence comes from Saprospiraceae bacterium, assembly GCA_020848965.1. Classification (GTDB taxonomy): domain Bacteria; phylum Bacteroidota; class Bacteroidia; order Chitinophagales; family Saprospiraceae; genus UBA6168. The sequence continues at coordinate 682 of JADLHE010000163.1, read as the reverse complement.
ACGGCATTGCTCGTAGTCAGCAGGTGCGTGCCAGCGCTCAAGCGTAAGCTGGTGCCGAGTGGCAATTTGGTGTATTTCAATTTGCTGGACTTGGTTACGCCAGTCGGCAAATGCGTAACCTGCAATTTGCCGTAGGCACCACTGTTCTTAGGTGAAACGAAATGGTTGTTCGCCACATCGAAATACCAGTTGCCGAGGCCGTCCACTTCGTTCATGAAATTGACCACCGACCACAGGTCATCCGCCATTGTGAAGAAGCTGTCCGATGCAATGCGCCATTTCACCATGAGTTGCCCAGCGGGCAAGGCATCAAAGCCGTAGCTCATCACGTCTTGCTTGTCGCAACCCACCAATTGGCCGGGGTACGCCCCACCGTCCACCTTGAATTCCGTTTGCGACAGCACAGCCAAAGGTGCAGGCACACAGACCAGAGCGGGTGCTTTGACGACCTCCACGGTCATGCTTTCCGTCGCAAAAACAGGCGCACACTTTGCGCAGTCGTCGAAGATGTCGAATTCAAATTTCCTTACACATTCGTCGTTGCCGTTGTAGGTCACCAACACCACGTAATGGGAGGCTGGCAGCCCCGTCCGGGCATTGCCCAAGCCGTTCGAGACACCGAGGTCTGGCGTCCAAAGGAAGCCGTAGTTGCTCGTGTTTCCGGCAATATTCAAAGTCGCTG
>JADLHE010000162.1 GCA_020848965.1 Saprospiraceae bacterium | reverse complement strand
TTTTCGCCCTAGCGCTAATCATGTCAAGCATTGCCATTGCGCAGCAAAACCCTGTAAAATGGTCGTATGAGGCCAAAAAAGTGGCCGATGGCACCTACGACCTCGTCTTTACCGCCAATATCTCCGATGGTTGGTACGTCTATTCCCAATATCTTGAAAGCGATGATGGGCCTATCCGCACCAGTTTTACTTACGAAGCAAACGCTGCTGCCAAGCTGGAGGGCAAGAGCGTGGAAGCTGGGCAAAAAGTGGAGGGCTACGATGACCTTTTCGGCATGAACATCATCAAGTTCAAAGGGTATCCGACCTTCACCCAACGGGTAAAAATCACTGCGCCTACCACCCTGAAGGGCAGTGTGGAGTTCATGACCTGCGACCACGAGCGTTGCCTGCCGCCGAGCGAAGTGCCGTTCAGGTTCGACCTCAAGTAGGCAATTGTTGCAGTGCCACCGACATGTGACAATTATAACAGCGCAGCTTTTCTGCTTTCATTAGTTTTGCAGACTTTTTTTCATAACACACCCACATATTGCGGGGCTATGCCCTGTATTTTCAAATATCAAGACATGAGGAAGTTATGGACACTTTCACTGCTATTATCATTTGCAGCGGTGGCCTTCGGCCAAATACACAACCCTGTCAAGTGGAGCTTTGCTTCAAAGCAAGTTTAGGACACAGAGTTCAAACTGATGTTCAAAGCCACGATTGACGAGGGCTGGTACGTCTATTCCCAATACCTCGAAGGCGATGACGGGCCTGTAAAGACGAGCTTTACCTATGACAAGGGCAGCCATTTTGCCCTCGTGGGCAAGAACACGGAAAGCTCCAGCCACCGCAAGGAACTGAACGATCCGTTGTTCGACAATATGAAGGTGATCAAGTTCGCCGAGAAGGTCACTTTTACCCAAAAAGTGAAGGTCTCCGATGCTTCCAAGCCCATCAGTGGCTATTTGGAGTTCATGACTTGCAACAACGAGCGTTGCCTGCCGCCCACCGAGGTTGATTTTTCTTTTCAAATTAAATCTGCGGCAAAAACCTCCGAAAAACCTACCATTGACCCCGCCACGGCCAAGGGCGCTCAAACGACAACTGCCACATCACCCGCTACAAAGCCTACCGAGCAACCCACAACGACGACCAGTGTTCCTGCCATACAACCCTTGGTGCCTTCCACCGATGGCGGCGCTGTTTACGAACCTGTGAAGTGGACAGCCGATGTGCAGAAAACTGGTGAGAACGAATACACGCTGAACCTAAAAGCTACCATTGAGAAAGGCTGGGCCGTTTATTCTCAATTCTTGGAGCCGGGCGGGCCAGAGCCTACCGTTTTGGTGTTTAATCCTGAGAACAATATAAAAAGGCTGGGCAAGGCAACGGAGACGAGCAGCCACAAGATAGAGGGCCATGACCCACTTTTTGATACGGAGGTGACCAAATTTAAAGAGGAGGTCACTTTTTCGCAAAAGTTCAGCGTGGTGGATGCAACGAAGCCTGTTGCAGGATTTGTGACTTTCATGACCTGCAACGACGAGCGCTGCCTCCCACCAACTGATGTGGACTTCAATATTGACATAGCTGTTCCAGCCGTCACGATGGGGAAAGCGGAAGCAGCCCCATCAGGGCCTACCGATGCCAACTTTAGCTACCTTGGCCCATGTGGCTTCAGCCTCGACCGCTCCCAAATAGCCGATTGCGGTGAAGAAAAAGAAGATAGGAGCGGCCTTTGGAAAATCTTCATCCTTGGCTTCCTTGGCGGCTTGGCGGCCTTGTTCACACCCTGTGTATTCCCGATGGTGCCGCTGACGGTCAGTTTTTTCACGAAGAGCAACCAGTCCAAAAAGAAGGGGTTCCAGAACGCAGCACTTTACGGCTTTTTCATCTTGGCAGTGTACGTGCTATTCAGCCTGCCCTTCCATATCCTTGATTCCGTCAGTCCCGATATTTTGAGCGATTTCTCGACGAATCCGACCATCAACATCGTTTTCTTCCTGATTTTCCTCGTATTTGCCATCTCGTTTTTTGGTTATTTTGAAATAACCTTGCCCGAATCTTGGTCGAACAAATCCTCCAATGCAGAGGGTGTTGGCGGCATCTTGGGCATTTTCTTCATGGCCCTCACGCTGGTGCTAGTGTCGTTCTCCTGCACAGGCCCAATTCTTGGCTCATTGCTAGGCACTGTACTTGATTCCGATGCTGGTGCGATGCAACTGACGGCTGGTATGGCAGGCTTTGGCGTGGCTTTGGGCTTGCCCTTCGGCCTGTTCGCTGCCTTCCCCAATTGGCTCAAGGCACTTCCAAAATCCGGCGGCTGGATGACCACCGTGAAGGCCGTGCTCGGCTTCCTCGAACTCGCCTTGGCGCTCAAATTCCTTTCCAATGCCGACCTCGTGAAGCACTGGGGCATCCTGAAAATGGAGGTGTTCCTCGGCTTTTGGATTGTGATTTTCCTCGGTTTGGGTATTTACCTTTTGGGCAAAATCAGGTTCCCGCACGATACACCTGTTTCTTTGAAGCAGCTTTCTCCTGTTCGTTGGGTGTTGGCCATTTTGTCGTTCGTTTTCGTCGGTTACTTGTTTACAGGGCTTCGTTACGATGAAAAAGAAGGCTCGCTGCACACGCTGTCGCTGCTGAGTGGTATCGTGCCACCGACCTGCTACAGCATTTGGCATCCTTGCGATTGTCCGCAAAATGTGTATTGCTTCGACGATTTCTGCGAGGGCCTCGAAATTGCCCGCAAGGAAAACAAGCCCATTATGATTGACTTCACGGGCCATGCCTGTGCCAATTGCCGCCGCATGGAAGCCGAGGTTTGGCCCAAGCCGGGCATTCATGAGTACTTGCGTGATTCTTTCGTTGTGATTTCCCTTTCTGTGGATGAAAAAATCGAATTGCCTGAGGCTGAGCAAACCTCGCTGCCCATGAAGGGAGGCGGTACGAGGCGCTTGCGCAATTTCGGCCATAAGTGGGCCTATTTCCAAACGGAGAATTTCAACGACAACTCCCAGCCTCAATATGTGCTGCTGTCCAATGATGGCAAGTTGCTCAACAACCCCGTTTCAGGCATGCAAAAAGTGGGCGATTATGAGCAATGGATAAAATGCGGCTATGAGCAGAATAAGAAGCTGCAAGGTGGTAAGTAGTTAGCCTTCTAAGCTTCAAATACGGGTGTTCGGTGGCTTTTGCTCCGCAAAACCACCGAACACCCACCACCAATAAGAACGGCGGCGGTATCTCGAAGATGCCGCCGCCGTTCTTATTGGTGGTAATTGAAAACTGTCAATTTCTAAAGCGTTGCCGCTCGATGGGAACAGTTTCTTAGAAGTATATTCGCCTTACAAGTCAATATTCGGGCGGACGTTGTCATCATCAACGTAGAACTCCGTGATGATTTTTACGACATCCTCCGGTTCGTCCACCACGGAGAAAAGGTTGAGGTCGTTGGGATTGATATTGTGCTCCCGTTCCAGCATGACCGCTTTTATCCAATCCACCAATCCTTCCCAGAAGCTTTTTCCGACCAGAATGATGGGCACTCGGTCAATCCGTTTGGTTTGCACCAAGGTGAGCACCTCGAATATTTCATCAAGGGTGCCAAAGCCGCCGGGCATGACCACAAAGCCTTGCGCATATTTCACGAACATGACCTTGCGCACGAAGAAGTAGCGGTGGTCGAGGTTTTTGTCGTTGTCAATATAAGGGTTGTGGTTTTGCTCAAAAGGCAAGTGGATGTTCAGGCCCACACTGACGCCACCGTACAGCGAAGCGCCTTTGTTGCCGGCCTCCATAATGCCTGGCCCACCGCCCGTGATGACGCCCCAACCAGCCTCAGTGAGCATTCTGGCGATGTCAACTGCTGTTTTGTAATAGGGGTTCTCTGGCTTTGTGCGTGCAGAGCCAAAAATGGAAACGCACGGCCCTATCTTGTTCAGCCGCTCGAAGCCATCCACGAACTCCGACATTACCTTGAACATTGTCCAAGAATTTTCACCTTTCAGTTCGGCCCATTGCTTCATTCTATGTTTAGCTACAATGGGTACGGTGTTTTGAATCTCGCTCATTTCTTATTGGTTGATGAAGGTCTGAGGGGTTGGTAAACAATTGGCAAAAGGGCAACAAAATTAAGGGATAGAACTAAACCATGCACGCTATTTTTTGCCTCGCAATCATTTTGTTTAAAAGAAAAAAGCCTGCCGGATTATGCTCTCGGCAGGCTTTTTATGATTATTCATCTCCGCCATTCAAAAGCGGTGGACGATTGAATGCTATTCAGGTCGTTGGAACGGCCCAACGTAGTTCAGCACATCCTCGGCGGTGATTTCATTGCCACTGAGGATGATGAGGCGCTCCACGACGTTGCGCAGCTCCCGGATATTGCCCGTCCAGTTGACGTTTTGCAGCGCAACAAGGGCATCTTTTGTCACTTTTTTGGCTGCAATGCCATATTCCGTGCAGATCAGCTCGATGAAATGTTCCACGAGCATCGGGATGTCGCCACGGCGGTCGTTGAGTGGCGGCACTTCGATGATGATGACGGCTAGGCGGTGGTAAAGGTCCTCCCGGAAGCGCTTGGCTTCGATTTCTTGGCGAAGGTCTTTGTTCGTGGCCGCAAGTACCCGCACGTCCACTCGTATTTCCTTGTCGCCACCTACCCTCGCAATCTTGCTTTCTTGCAAGGCACGCAGCACTTTGGCTTGGGCGTCAAGGCTCATGTCGCCAATCTCATCAAGGAATATGGTTCCGCCGTTGGCTTGCTCGAATTTGCCGAGGCGTTGCTTGTGGGCTGAGGTAAAAGAGCCTTTTTCGTGGCCGAAAAGCTCGCTCTCGATGAGTTCCGATGGAATAGCAGCGCAGTTTACCTCTACTATCGGCCCTTTGTTGCGGTTGCTTTTTTCATGAATCCACCGGGCCACCAACTCCTTTCCGGTACCATTTTGGCCGGTAATGAGCACACGGGCCTCCGTAGGGGCTATCTTGTCAATGGTTTCCTGAATCTTCTTCATGCCATCCGACTCGCCGATCATCTCCTGCGTCTTGTAGTTGGAGACTTTCTGCTTCAGCACCTTGGTCTCGGTGATGAGGCTCGATTTGTCGAGGGCATTTCGGACGGTGATGAGCAGCCGGTTCAGGTCTGGTGGCTTGGAGATGAAATCAAAAGCCCCTTTCTTGACCGCTTCCACTGCCGTGTCAATATTGGCGTGCCCAGAAATCATGACGACCGGCGTGTCCGGTGCCAAGGTCTGGATGCGCTCAAGGGCCTCCATGCCGTCCATTTTCGGCATTTTGATGTCCATCAGGATTACGTCGTACTGTGTTTTTTTCAACTGCACGAGGCACTCCAGCCCATCAGCGGCTTCGTCCACCTTGAATTTTTCAAACTCAAGGATTTCTTTCAACGTGCGCCGGATAGGCACCTCGTCGTCAACAATTAAAACTTGTGCCATAGTGAGACTACTCTTTATTAATCTTTGGTTTACGTATTTTGATTTTACTTCATTGGGGCAGCCTTGTTTCTACGCCAAAGGTAGTGATTTAGTTGCAATCTATTTTTAATGCGTTGCGGCTTTGCCGCAAAATGCAACCACATGCGTAGCTGGATACCACAATGATTAACTCGGAGAAAGGGAGCCTAAAGTTTGCTCTTGCTTGAGGAAGATGACGATGGGTGAGCTGAATATTTTTGTTTGCCCAAAGATAAGGGTTTTCTCTCTAATTTTTCACGACATTTTTAAAAGTATGCAAAATGTTGGTGCGGTGAATGCGTCATTGCCCCGAAGTAGTGAGGCTATCGGTGCTGCTTTTCAAGCCTTTGGCAATGGCCAGAAAGCATTTCCCTTCTGTTTCGATGCCTTTCAATTCGTAATGCTGCATCAGGTATTCAATCATTTTGGACTCGCAGGCCAAGATGGTGTCGCCCACTTCCACCTGCTTTGGGTGCTCGCTGATTTTGATATGGTAGCCTTGTTTCCTGTTCATCAGCCCCGCATAGTAGTTTACCTGGCCTGTGTAGATGGGGGCAATGATTGTGAACTGCTTAAACTCGGGCTTGGTCTTCTGGATTTTGCGCAGCAAATAACCATAGGACATCGTGCGGTCGGGCATTTTGGGTTTGTAAACTCGGTCAATGATGCGGGTATAAGGCAACACCAAGAAAAAGAAAACACCAAGATAGGTGGCGACCACGGCGGCGGGGCGGTGCTGCCTATCTTTCCAAAGCTGCACCACTGCCACGCCCAATTGGTACAATCCGATTCCGGCAAGCATTGCCATGGGCGCATAGGCCACCACGTCGTAATGCTCTGTTTTGGTGCCGGAGGACGCCACAAACAAAAGTTGGAGGGCTGCGCAAAGGAACATCAACAGGTTGAAATCACGCAAGGGTGATTTTTCCCTAGAAAACAGCAGTGCCAAGGAGGCGGGCAACAGCAGCAGCCAAGGCATGAAATAGTCCTTTTCCCAGAATCGTATGAAATAATGCGCCCACGGGTGGTCGTGCCCCCGGTAGGTGGTCGTGTAGCGGTCGGCCATTTCATGGTGGAAGGCCCTGTCCACAAAGCCCGGCAACTGCCCCTCGATGTACCAAAGCCAGCCGCCAACCACTGCCGCTATGGTGAGGAAGGCCAGCCAAGTGCTGCCCCGCTTCAGGGTGTTCCAAAGCTGTTTTTTATAAATGGCATATATCAAAAAAGCGGGGAAATACAACAAGCCAAAGGCGTATTTCGTCATAACGGCGGCAATGGTGGCAGCGGTGAGCATGGCCAGCCAGCCAAGGCGTTTTCGGATTTCCGTTGCTTCCAAGTACAGGTAGAAGGCAATTGCGCCAGCAACCATGTAGAAGGCCAAGGCAGCGTCTTGGTCGCCCGTGCGGGCGGCGTGCTCTTTCACAAAACCAAGGGAAGTGACCAAAACAAACCCGGCGCTATAACCAATATGGACGTCTCCAAGTTGGTGCCTTGCAAACCACACGAAAAGCAAGACGATGCCCAAGGAACACAAGGCGATGGGCAACCGCAGCGCCAGTTCATTGATGCCGAGCAATTTCATGGAAGCGACCTGGAGCCAAGTGGTGAAAGGGGGCTTGGTGCTGCGGTGCTGCATGCCGCCGTCCACCCAGAGCGTGTAGTCACGCATGTATTGGCCCTCTTCGGTCATGTAGGCGGCTCGCATGCCAAATAACGACTCGTCCCAGTTGTTCATCGGCTGCCAGTCGAGGTGCAGGAACAATGGGAAGTAGATTGCCACACAGAATAGCGTGAATACCAGATATTTGCGCCAGTGCTTGTTCATCATGTGATTGCAAAGGTAGTTTTTCCGGCCTTTACATGAAAAGCAGTGACGCAGCTTGGCAATTATTGTCAAAATGACTAAACTCATCACCACAAACTTCGATTTATGAAAACACTCCCCTTCATCCTAGCCCTTTGCTTCGCAACATTTGCCCTCAACGCCCAAGAGGTAGAAATGGAAGATGTCATCGTGGCCAAACCCTCCAAGCCTGCAACCAGCAGCAAGGTTTATGAGAGCGAGGAAAACATGTCCATGGGCAGCCACAATGCCCTCATCCTAGTCACGGAAGTGACCAGTGAAAAGCTGGTGGAGCGCACCTGGAAAGACTTCATGAAAGACTACGACGGTAAGACCAAAGGAGCCAAAGGCGGCGATGAAAACGTAACCACCGAGGCTTCCATAGTGGGCATCGGCGGCGTTTCCTCCATGAGCATTTACAGCCGGGCAACGAAAAACATGGACGGCTATGTGGAATTGCTCACTTGGTTCAACCTTGGCGAAGAGTACCTCGACTCCGGTCGGAAATCGCAATACGATGAGGCCGTGAAAATGCTCATGAAATTTGCCTACAAGGTGAAACTGGAAGCCACCAAAATCGAACTGGAAGACGCTGAGAAAAAACTGAAGTCCTTTGAAAATGAAATGGACAAGCTCAAACGCCAAAACAGCAACTACCACAAAGACATTGCGGAGGCCGAAAAGCGCATCGAAACGGCCAAGGAAAATATCGTGAAAAACGAGGAGCAACAAGCCGATTCGACTCAAAAGATTGACTTGCAAAAGCAATTGCTGGAAGAGATAAAGCGCAGGCTGAGCGATATGAAAGGCAATTAATCGAAGCGGCTAAACCTTCCTGCAAGGGCAAAAAAAATTGGCGGGGCGCCACCTCAGGTGTCGCCCCGCCCATTTTTTTTGCCCGTGAAGTTTTTCAACTATGAGAATGTTAACTGGGGCCCCAATCGTAAATCCCGAAATCGTAATTCAAATCTCCACCCGCAGCCATTTCCCCAACTCCAAAAACCGCATTTTCCACTCCTCACTCACGCCCACCCAGCCTGAAGCCAAGTGTTTTTGACCCAAATGATAAAAATGGTTCTGGCTTTTCCAAAGCTCTGGCATTATCCCCAATTGTCCCAATGTTTCAATGATGCGGGAAAGCCGCTTCAAATTCTCCGCACCTTCGGCATCATTGGTTATTTTCCTTAGCTCCGCAAAAATGCGCTCACCAGACACCAGTTTTAATCGCTTTATATCCGTGAACTGCACGCCCCAAAGCTGATACTCGTCCGCCAAATGGCGCAGCGTCCGCACGCTCAGTTTCCCGTTTTCAAAAAAACGTTGCAGCGACTGCTCAATCACAAACTGCGTGACGCCCCGCCAACTGCCCGGCACAGGCATATCGTCCCGCAACATCCCGTTCATCAGTTGGTAATTGTCTTCGTAGTAGTCCTTTATCGCCGTTTCCACCGCCGGGTAGCTGTTTGCCAAAATCTGCTTGTAAATCTTCAATTTTTCGTCCTTGAACAGGTTCTTGAACGAAAACTTGTCCTCGCCAAAAGTTTGAATCCCGCTGATAACATCGCCTAGGTTGGCGCGCTGGAAGGCCGATGAAAGTTCCGCATGGAAGCGGTCGAAGGCCGCCCGTGGCATGTCGAGCGAGATACTGCCGACCATGTGCTGCTGCCCGATGTAGAGCACCGCAAAACTGAAATGCTTCTCGGAATAGGTCAGCTTGGAAGTGACCGTCGTGCGACCGATGGCCAATTGCTGCCCGCCCGCCGGTATGCGCTCGAACACCTCGTTGTCGGCCCGGAAGTGAAGGAAATTGATAGAGTCCTCGTAGTCCTCAAAAATGGACGACGCTGCGTAATGCATGGCCACCCCGTTCAGCGTCAGTTGCGAGGGCTGCACGTTCACCCGGAAGCTCTCCGCTGCGTTTTGGTAGCGGTTGCTCGGCACCCGCTCCAGCCGCTCGATGAATTGCGGAGCAAGGCTCACGCCCGTCGCATTGTAGTGGTGGTAAGTTGCCCGAAGGGCATATTGCAGCACTTGGCTCGTCTCTATGCCCGAAACCTCCGAGAAAAACCAAGCGCAACTCGTGTACATCAACTGGCACTGGCGCTGTATTTCCATCAAGCGCAGCAGGTTGATGCGCTCCGTTTTCGTCAGTTCACGGCAGGCGTGTTTTTCGATGAAATGCTCCACGTTCTCCGGCGATCGGTCGAGGATGATGGTGATGTACTCGTTCCTCGCCTCCCAGATGTCCTTCAGCCATTGGCCGCCGGATAGCTCGTACTCACGGGTCAGTTCCACCTGTAGCCAGTCGAGGGCACTGCGCAGCGGGCCACGCCAAGCCTGATTCCAGTGCGCCTCGCCGCCCGTGTTGCAGCCACAGTCGGAGCGCCAGCGCTCCACGCCGTGGGCGCAGCTCCACGAGCTATTTTCATGGATTTGCACTTCGTAAACAGGCGGGTGCAGTTCCAAAAATTGGCCGTAGTTCGTCAGTGCGGCGGGCGTTTTTTCTTCGATAAAATTGAGGCAAAAAGCCAGTGCCATCTCACCCCATTCGTGGTGGTGGCCGTAGCTCTCGCCGTCCGTGGCGATGTGCGAGAGCTGTGGCTCATCGTTGCTGTCAAAAGTGCTGACCATGCGTTGGCCAAAGCTGGCCCCGCTGTTCAGTAGCCCTTGAAAGGCCACGTCTTTCGCTATATTTCCATCGTAAAAAAACAGGTCAATTTGTTTGCCGGAAGGTAGGTTGCAGAGGTAGGCCCGGCGGGTGTCCACGTTCTCATGTGGCAGCGGCGTCCAGTCCTTTGCCCCTATTTTTCGGAAGGCCCTCGCCTGCCTTGGTGCCAGCACGGTGAAGCGGATGTCGTGCTCGGCCAATACTTCTAAAGTGGCGGTATCCACAGCGGCCTCCGGCAGCCACATCCCCTCCGGCTTTCGCCCAAAGCGCCGCTCGAAATCGGCGATGCCCCATCGCACCTGTGTCACCTTGTCCCGTTCGTTGGCCAGCGGTAGTATAGTGTGGTTGTAGGCTTGCGCCAATGCGTTGCCATGCCCGCCGAAGCGCTCCATGCTCTGCTGGTCGGCGTCGAGGATGGCTTGGTAGGTGTCGGGGTCGGCAGTTTCGAGCCAAGAAAGCAGCGTCGGCCCAAAGTTGAAACTCATCTGGGCGTAGTTGTTCACGATTTTGCGAATGGCCTCCCGCTCCCCGTTGATGCGGGCCGCCGTGTTGCGGGCATAGCACTCGAAATTGATGCGCTCGTTCCAGTCGTGGAACGGCGCTGCGCTCTCTTGCAATTCGATGACCTCCAGCCAGGCGCTCTCCCGTGGCGGCTGGTAAAAATGGCCGTGGATACAGACGTATTTGTTTTTTTTCATGGAGACTTGACCTGTTTGGTGGCCAACCTTGCCAGCCTTTGTTAAGGTGCTGCGGCTCGGTGGGCTGCCTGTTCAGGGACAAAGATACTCGGTGGAGTTGGGTTGGGGAGTAGTGGGAAGAGAAAGACAGCGTCAAGGAATTCACTACCGCACAATCATCACATCCCCTTCAAAAAGCACGACTACCCCATCAATGAACTCGACTTGTGCCAAATAGGCGAAGATACCGGGGTCCATCTCCTTTCCACGGAAATAGCCGTCCCAACCCATTACCACATTGCCAAGCTGAAGGTCGGTGCCTTCGAACACTTGGTCGCCCCAGCGGTCGAATATTTTCAATTTACGGATAGTCTTGGCCGCAGGGCCACCAAAACCCGTGAAATAATCGTTGATGCCATCGCCGTTCGGTGAAAAGGAATTTGGGAAGTAAACCGGCCGCACAAGATTGACGAAAATGGTAACGGAGTCGAGGCCGATACAGCCGTTTTGGTCAACGGCGGTGAGCACGTAGGTGGTTGTACCAAGTGGCAAGGCGGTAGGGCCAAGGCAATCGGCACAGCTGAGCGTGGCATCGGGTGCCCAAGTGAGCGTCACAGGTAAGTTGACGGGCGTCACCAAGGCATTGATTTTTGCGGTGTAACCAAGATCCACGGTCTGGTCTGGGCCAGCTTCCACGATGATGGGCGGCGGCTGGTTGATGATGGCCGGAAGCGTGAAGGTGCAGCCCCGGCTATCCCGGACGGTTGCATCATAATTGCCAGCAGCAAGCCCAGTGATGGGGGAGGCTGCTTGGAAGTCTTGTCCGTTCGCACTGTATTCATAAGGTGGCGTACCGCCAACGGCGGAGAATTCAATCACCCCCGTCTCATCGCCAAAACAAATCACGTCGGTTGTTTCGAGGCTCATGGTCAGCTCGGCAGGCTCCACGATGGTGGTTGTGGCAATCTTGGCGCAGCCGTTTTCATCGGTAACCGTAACGGTGTAGGTGCCTGCGGGAAGCCCTTCAATGGAAGCGGTGGTGGCACCCGTATTCCATAGGTAAGTATAGTTTCCAGCGCCGCCACTTGGCGACACCATGGCCGAGCCATCCAATTCACCAAAACAGCTAATATCAACGGAACTGATATTGGGTTCCAGCACGGGGAAATCCACGACTTCAATGGTGAAATTGCCGGGGCAGCCTTGACCATCCACCACGATGACGTTGTAAGTGCCAGCAGGGATGCCGCTAAGGGTATTGCTGGACTGCGGGCCACTGCCAAAATCGAAAGTGACGGGCGGGTTGGCGATTTGAATGGAAATGGAAATACTGCCATCCGAGTCGCCATTGCAGGTAGGCGGGGTAACCGGGTCAACATTGGCCGCAAGGCTAAGCCCTTCCACCACCTCAAAATCGAAGGTTTGGTTGCAGCCATCGGCAGTTTGAACGGTGACCTCGTAATTACCAGCCACTACATCAATGACGGAAGTATCATCTGTAAAAACACCCGTGCCAGTCCAGTCATAAAGATAGGGTTGGCCATCGCCGGTAGGCGAGAGAATCACAGCGCCCGTATTGGCCGAAGGGCCACAATAATCGGCCAGCAGGGTAGCATCCACCTCCGGCAACGGCAAAACGTTGATGGTTTCGACGTCCGTCACTTGGCAGCCGTCTTCGTTGGTGATGGTTAATACTGCGGACACAATACCGGGCGTACTGTAGGATACCGTGTGCGGCCCCTTGCCATTGGCGGTGGCGGGCGTGGCGCCTACGCCAAAGTTCCAGTGCCAATCCGTGATGGCATCCAGCGAGGTGGACGCATCGGTGAAGACAATATCGGCATCTTGACAAACGATGGTTGGGGCCAAGGTGAAGTCGGCGGTAGGGCCTTGGAAGGTGCTCGTGCCGCCAAATTCGATGGAAAAGCCACTGCCCGATTCGCTGAAGTTGTTGACGAGCAGGGCATAGCTACGGCCTGCAACCATGTTGATAGCAGCGACGAAATTGTTTTGATTGTCGTCACAACCGCCACCTTCTGAAATATCTGTTTCGGTTGCGCTCAGGCCCGTTGTCCCTGTGCATATTTCCCATTCAGAAAACGGGGCGTTGGTTGTCTCTCCGGCAGCCTCGCAGCGTATGATTTCTTTATTGGCACAATCGTCAATGCCGCCGGGCAGTTCGTACACGATAAAATCAATATCATCGGCGGGGTTGTTGGGCGTAATATTGAATGTGAAAGAGCCAGCATCTCTGCAAGTCCAGCGGTACCATGAGCTTGCCTTTTCCAAGGGAAAACAGGCGCTGCCATCAACCTCGTCCGTATTGTTTCCTTCCCCGACTGCGATGTCCACGCTAAAAGAGGCTTTGTCGCAAAGGATTACAGCCGTTTCACAATCGCTGCTAAGGTCTGGAATAGCGTTGTAGTTGTTGATGCAAAGCCGGAAGGTACCCGTTGCGCCATCCCGTGCGCTTACTTGGATAAAATAGGTCTGTCCCACGGTCAATTGCCCCGCAAAAGTTTCTGCGATATTGTTGCCGAAGCCACCGGATGCGCATTCGACTTCCGTCAAGTTGTTGCAATTACCACGATAGAGAGCGAATTGAGGGTTTAGTATTGTTCCCCCAGGAGGGGTGCTGCCACCCGTGGCCCCGATGACCCGAATGCTTGCTGTATTGGCTTGCGCAACGAACGAGAACCAAACATCATTACTTACGTCGTTGGGAGGAAAACAAGTAGGGTTGGGCACATTGCTTTGCGTAGCGCCAGCGTTGGAATAGGCCGCTATGGCGGAGCACCAGTTGTTCAGGTTCGTCAAGGGGGTTGCGTTGACGCATTCATTGTTGGCGGGCTGCGCAAAAACCGTTGTTGCGAAGCAAACGAGGGCCAAACACAGGAAATTTGTGAAGCGTTGTTTCATGTCAGGTGTATTGCTAAGGTTGAAGCGGGTGGATTGAGGCGAAGGAGCGCCGCTACTTTAACGACAGCATCCCAAAGCCCTTTGGTTTGGTAAGCGCTGAAGAACTGCCCCGTTGCGTGAACGCAGCCTCTTGGTACAAAAGTACAGTGCTAGCGGCAGAACTCAGTTATGATTGCGTTAAGATGGGGGTGCTTGTAAGCTAATTTGCATACAAACAACGCAAGGGGTGCTTTTAA
>JADLHE010000161.1 GCA_020848965.1 Saprospiraceae bacterium | reverse complement strand
GTGCAGTAACACCCGCATCACAGCCATTGCTCCATTCCGAGCGTTCTGCTATCAGCATTTTTCCGCTATTTGAAAATTCAATATCAGTGACAGGATTGGTCATTGCCCCATACCAAGGGTCAATCCGTGTTGGCAGGGTAATTTCCAGCAATGGGCTACCTGTAAAATTGCCAGTAGCATCTAAAGCGATTGAAAAAATCTGGTTGTCCACGAGGCCAGCATTGCTCATATCATTGTTCCAAACGCCGAAATATAGCCTGCCCCCATACACACCCACTCCCCAAATCCGTTCACCTAAGCACTCTGGGCCAGCAACTAAAGCGTCAGGGTTGAAGGGATCGAACCTGCTTAACACCTCTCCTCCCAATGGGTCGGCAGTATTCCCCGGTGCTGCTATCCGGTAAATATTGCCATCCTCAAAATTGCTCACAAAAAACTGGAGGTGCGCCACATCGTAGCAGATATTGCCGAGCCCAGGGCCAGTGAACGAATTGAGCATTTTCTTGGTACCAACAGGGTTTAAAAAGATATTGTTTTCCGTGGTGACGAAATCCGATACCGAGCCATCTAATGCACTAATCTTGTACACGCCAGCCTTACCAGCCGACCCAGACGGGTAAAAACTGGACAAGTTTTGATAGACATTTGTGGCTGTCACGTAGATATTGTTATCCTTGTCAATGGCAATGCCGAACACCTCACCCATTCGCGCTGCCTTCCAATCTGGATGGTGAATCATGGGTGCGGGCCAGTGTACCAGAGGCGTTGCGCTCTGGTAGTTCCGCACGTCCACAATGCCCATTACGTCACCGCCAGGGTTGGAATTCGAATAACAAGTTACCACAGCCTGTCCGCAACTAAAGCCGGGGAAGTCTGGATTTTGGGGCACCGTATCACACGGTGTCACTGTCACCTTCATGAGGCAGACCTCTGCGTTTCCGCACCCATCCGTGGCCGTCCAAGTAATACCAGTGGAGCCGACCGGATATGGGCCAGCGGGGGAGGCCGAAAAGGTCAATGGGCTACAGTTGCCAGTTCCGGTGGGCAATGGCAGTACCACATCCCCCACACAGATGCCGTTGGGGCCCAAAATGCCTGGCACAATAATGTCGGCAGGGCAAACGAGCGTAAAATCGTCAGTAACATGAACGATAGTGAAGCATACGCTGGAATTACCTCCGCAGTCGGTAACCGTCAGGGACACCCCGTAGTTGCCGCAGGCCGTAAAATTGCCCTGGCTGAGAGACATGCTCACTATCTGGCAGTTGTCAAAGGAGCCAGCATCCACATCGGCAGGCGTGATGGTGGCGTTGCAGTTGTTGTCCAATATTACCGAGACGTTTGGTTGGCAGTTTGCTATTGGTGCAATGCCATCTGACGCCGATGCAATACCGCTCGCCGTGGCCGTGTTGCCGTTGGCGCAAGTGGCAGTCACGCAGTAGTTCACCGGGCTACAGCTGAGGGTGGTGCTTTGGCATGCAGCCGTACTGCCGTCGCACCATTGGTAGGTGTAAGGGCCAGGCCCTGTCACAGTGGCACAAACTTGTGCGGTGCAATTGTTTAATTGGGTGATGTCAATAGTGACCGTGCAGGTATCTACGTGGGCGGATTGGTCGCAGTAAGTTTGAGGCAATTGCAAGGCCAAGTTGTTCCCACTAATGGTATTTGGGGTGCAATTCCCATCTATGCGCTCCATAAAATTGTTCTCAACATGGGAAGCCATCGGCAATAGCGTTGAGTCGGCTACCGTGATGTAGCAATCACAATCTTCAAGAAGGCCATCTTTATCGGTTTTTACAGTATATAGTTTAAAATCGTTGAAAGTGGTGTCCTGGAAGCGCTCTCCAACCGAGAGTATGCCCCCAGTATTGGTCTTTATGCTGTTTACAAATGCTGAAGGGTTGCCATTGAGGTAATGGCGGAGCCACTGCACCGTGCCATTGTCGTCCGTTTTCATTTGGAATGCCCTGTAATCCAATGGTAAACTGGTATTATAAACAAAGCCGCCTAATACGTATTGCTGAGAGGGCATGACCATGACACTGTTTGACCAATTGATATTGCCGACCGTGCCATTGCCGCCCAACCAATACAGCTTTGACCACGCCAAACCGCCATAGCCGCCACCAGACGGAAAAAGGTCAAATTTTGACAACAAAGCGCCTTGGGTAGCCTTGCCTGTTCCAACGATATAATTACCATCTTGTGCAAGGCTATGCAACTCTTCGTTCCCGCTTGCACTGCCGTTGAGGTCATAGTAAGTAACGAAATTAAGTACGATATTGTAGGAGTTGTCGAGCAGCATTATGCCCGTATCGTCTGAAAACATCTTGCCCGCCACAGCGAAACTTGCGTTGTTGGGCAGGCCACTTACCCGAGTTGCCGTAGTGGGCTGGAAGTTCAGTTGGTTAGGGTCAAATCCGTAATTGAAGCGCTGGCAATTGTTGCCATTTGAACTGACCACAAGCAGGGCCATGTATTTGTGGTTGCCATTCAGGTCATTGACGAAGGCAAGCAGGTTGCCGTTCGGTTCTTGAAAAAGGCCAATTGGCTGGTTGGTGCTGCTTAGCCCATTGAAAGTGCGTGACCAAACCACGTTGCCGTTTAGGTCCAGCCTAGCCAACAAAGTATTCTGCGCACTGCCTCCTGGCAGGTGGGTTGCAGCCAGCGCATAGCCATTTGCCACCCCGTTTGGGTTGGTCGTTTGTATGAAATGGATGTTTTGAAACTTATTGTCAACGAAAACCGAAGTGCCTCCAATAGAAAGGTTTATGAGCTGCGGCGAGCCGATGAGGTTCCCATCAGCATCAAGTTTTGTGAAGGTCAGGTTGTTCTGATTCGGGCCGTTTGCAGCGTTTTTCCTCACGCCAAGTACGGCAAAATTGCTATCAGAGGACTCCACCGATTTTGCCCCATAATGTTGCAAAAGGTCGGTAGGGAAATGGGCGCTGAAAGTTGTTGAAGAGATTGGATCGCAGGGCACTTGTGCATGGAGAGAACAAGTTAGAACCAATGCGAGCGCAAACGCTAATGGGAAAGATGGATTCGA
Organism: Saprospiraceae bacterium; assembly: GCA_020848965.1. GTDB lineage: Bacteria > Bacteroidota > Bacteroidia > Chitinophagales > Saprospiraceae > UBA6168. The sequence goes on along the minus strand of JADLHE010000161.1, from coordinate 2,202 downwards.
TTTCATGCTTGCTAGGATTTTTAGATTGAACCCAAATCAAATTCAGATTTGGCGTGGATTCAATGTTCAAAAATCCTCAGCAGTACAGTAGTTTTTGGCTATATTACACAAAAGGTAGGTCAAATTAAAAATTCGGTTAGCTTCGCAAGAAATCCGGAAAAATATACCCCCTCTCACCTCCGCATATATACCAGCAACACGCTCACATCCGATGGCGTCATGCCGCAACCCAAAAATCGTAAAATCCCCTCACCTCCCCATGTGCACCAGCAGCACGCTCACGTCCGCCGGCGTCACCCCGCTGATGCGGCTGGCCTGCCCGATGGTGCGGGGGCGCATTTTGCTCAGTTTCTCACGGGCTTCTTTCGATATGGACGTAAGCTGTTGATAATCAAAGTTTTCAAAAATCTTCAACTCCTCCAATCGCAGCATTTTATCGGCCAGTTCCTGCTCTTTCTTGATATAGCCGTCGTATTTCATGCCCGTTTCGGCCTCGCTGAGGAAGTCGGGGTCGTACTGGTTGAGCAGGCTGTCGAGGTCGGGCAGCACGGAGCGCAGGCCCGTCAAGTCCACGTTGGGGCGGAGCAGGATGCCGTGCAACTTCACTTGCTGTCGGATGGGCGCCGACTCCACGCTTTCGAGGAAGCCGTTGATGGCATCGGGCGTCACACTGGTATCTTTGAAATACTGCTCAATCGTCTTGGCAGCGGCCTGTTTTTCCCGCACTTTTTCCATGCGCTTCGCAATGCTCGGCACGCCCTCGACTACCAACTGCGAACTGCCAACTGCCAACTTCTCCATCAGTGGCGTGAGCCGCAAATCAGCGTTATCCTGCCGGAGCAAAATACGGTACTCCGCCCGGCTGGTGAACATCCGATAAGGCTCCTCGGTGCCCTTGTTCACGAGGTCGTCAATCAGCACACCGATGTAGGCTTCGCTCCTTTTCAGGATGAAAGGCTCCTGTTCGTTGATAGCCAAATGGGCATTGATGCCCGCCATAAGCCCTTGACAACCAGCCTCTTCGTAGCCCGTCGTGCCGTTGATTTGCCCAGCAAAAAACAGGTTTTTCACCAAGTGCGTTTCCAAAGACAACTTCAATTGGTTCGGTGGGAAATAATCGTACTCAATGGCATAGCCGGGCCTGAACATCTTGGCGTTTTCGAAGCCAGCGATTTTGCGGAGCGCCTTGTACTGCACGTCTTCGGGCAGGGAGGAGGAGAAGCCATTGACGTAAATCTCACAGGTGTCCCAGCCCTCCGGCTCAACGAAAAGCTGGTGTCGCTCCTTGTCGGCAAAGCGGTTGATTTTGTCCTCGATGCTGGGGCAATAGCGGGGGCCGAGGCCCTGAATCCGACCTTGGAACATGGGCGATTTCTCGAAGCCTTCCTTCAGAATATCGTGTACTTCTTGGCTCGTGTAAGTGATATGGCAAGGCAATTGGCGCTCCAAGCGGGGCGTGTCCGTGTAGCTGAATTTGCCCGCAGGGCTATCGCCTTCCTGCACTTCCATGCGGGAATAATCGAGCGAGCGGCCATCGAGTCGTGGCGGGGTTCCCGTCTTCATCCGACCCGCCTCGAAGCCGAGTTGGATGAGCTGCTCGGTGATGCCCGTGGAGGCTTTTTCGCCCGCCCGCCCGCCGCCGAACTGCTTTTCGCCGATGTGAATGATGCCGTTCAGGAAAGTGCCGTTCGTGAGCACAACTGCCTGACTTTCAATGGCTAAGCCCATGCCCGTTACCACGCCACCGACTACGCCGTTCTTGACGAGGAGGCCAGCGACCATGTCCTGCCAGAAGTCCACGTTGGGGTGGGCTTCGAGCATTTGCCGCCATGTTGCGGCGAATAGCATGCGGTCGCTCTGCGCCCGTGGACTCCACATGGCGGGGCCTTTGGAGAGGTTCAGCATCCGAAACTGCACGGCGGTATGGTCGGTCACGATGCCGGAATAGCCGCCGAGGGCGTCAATTTCCCTCACGATTTGGCCCTTGGCCACGCCGCCCATCGCTGGGTTGCAGGACATCTGGGCGATGGTCTGCATGTTCATGGTCACGAGCAGCACCTTGGAGCCTAGGTTGGCTGCGCCAATGGCCGCTTCGCAACCTGCGTGGCCTGCACCTACTACTATGACGTCGTATTTTGGAAACACGGGTTCTTAATGATGAATGATAAATGATGGATGATGAATGGGGCAACAACACTAGGT
>JADLHE010000160.1 GCA_020848965.1 Saprospiraceae bacterium | reverse complement strand
GTCTATCAAAGAAAAAAAGACGGTTATGAAAAAAATAACGCTTCTCGCTGCCATCGTACTGGCGTTGCTTGGATGTAAGAAGGAAGAGTATGAAGGTTCTATTCCAACTTGCATCGCTGAGAAATTGTCAACTTTCAAAAAAAATGACATGGCTATTGCTGCCAAAACCATGATTCATGATGGAGAAAGGGTTTTTTGGCTACAATACGACATGACCAACGTTGGTTGTGGTGGCCAGATTTACACGAACGAAGATTGTGAAGTGGTTTGCAAGCATGGCTTTAGAGCACTTGCGATAGAATTGAATTGCCCAAGTGAAGACAGCCCCGATTGGGAAGTCATCTGGGAAAAATAGAAGCACGGCAATAGCTTAGCGCCTGTTTCTTTAAACTATTGATTATGATTAAGTTATTGCCAATCCTGCTGTTAATCAGCGCTTTATCCTGCAACTCCAAATCTGAGGACGAGGAACCGATAACCCCAACGCCCGCCCGGCCCGTGCAGGCGTGGATAACCTCTGCCGACCAGATAAACTTGCTTTACAAGAAGTCTCTGGCCTTCGCCAATGGGCGTGATGACCGCTTTACGACCATCACCATTGATACGACACTGGCCTTGCAGCCCATTGAAGGCTTTGGCTTCACGCTAACAGGAGGAAGCGCCATGCTACTCCATCAAATGGGTGCTGCGGAACGGGCAAAGCTATTGAAGGAAATATTCGGCAACGATAGCACCTCCATCGGTGTGAGCTACCTGCGTCTGAGCATCGGCGCTTCCGATTTGGATGCCACCGTTTTCAGCTACAACGACCTACCCGCTGGGCAAACCGACCCCGACCTCTCGGAGTTCAGCGTCGCAAAAGACGAGGAGCACCTGATTCCCATCATCAAGGAGATTTTGGCCATCAATCCGAACGTCAAGTTCATGGGGACACCTTGGAGCCCCCCAACTTGGATGAAAACGAATGGGAACAGCAAGGGCGGCAACTTGAAGCCGGAATACTACGGCGTTTATGCCCAATATTTCGTGAAATACATCCAAGCCTATAAGGCGCATGGTATTGATATTGAGGCGATTACGCCTCAAAACGAACCGCACCATCCTGGCAACAACCCCAGCATGCAAATGCTGTCAGGCCAGCAGGCGGATTTCATCAAAAACCACCTTGGCCCAGCTTTCCAAGCAGCGGGCATTTCCACGAAAATTATCGTTTGGGACCATAACTGCGACGAGCCAAACTACCCCATCGAGGTGCTGAACGACCCTGCGGCCAAGGCTTTCGTGCATGGCTCGGCTTTCCACATGTACGCAGGCGATGCGGGTGCGCTCAGCACGGTTTACGCCGCCCACCCCGATAAGGCGCTCTATTTCACGGAGCAATGGACGGGCAAAAACGGCACTTTCGACGGCGATTTCCAATGGCATATCAAAAACATCATCATCGGCACGATGCGCAACTGGAGCCGGGTGGCCCTCGAATGGAACCTCGCCAACGACCCCAACTATGGCCCGCACACACCCGGCGGTTGTACGGAGTGCAAAGGCGCCGTGACCATCAATGGGAGCACAGCTACGAAGAACGTTGCCTACTACATCATCGGGCAGGTGGCCAAGTTCGTTCCAGCGGGGTCGGTGCGTTTGACGAGCAACCTCACTGGTTCATTGCCCACTGTGGCCTTTAAGCGACCCGATGGCAAACACGTGCTGTTGGTACTGAACGAAGGCGCTGATATTCAAACTTTTAATATTCAGGCGGGTAGCCGCTGGATAACGGCGTCGGTGGGTGGGAAGTCGGCAGGGACGTTTGTTTGGTGATTGGTCATCAAAAAACAGCCCTGTTAGCGTTCAAATCGCTAACAGGGCTATTTTTTGATGACGAAAACCCTTATTACTCATCTTACCACTGTCACATCCCCCTTCAGCAGCTTCCGCTCGCCCGTTGCCAACTCCACTTCGGCGTACCAAACGAACACGCCAAAATCAACGTCTTCGCCCCGGTACGTGCCATTCCAGCCAGTTTCCATGTCATTTGGCCGCAGGCCAAAACCCTGATAAACGGCCTCACCCCAACGGGTGAAAACCTGGAAACTGGTCACTTCCAGTACCTGTTTTTCATCTGCAAAGACCGTCAGCACATCGTTAATGCCATCGCCATTGGGTGAAAAAGCGTTGGGGACATAGATGCTGCCCGTTTGCACCACCACATTCACCGTCACTGCCACAGAAGCTGATGCCGTACAACCACCCGTGCTGGTGATTTCGACCGTATAGGTTGCGTCGTTGGCAGGTGAGGCAATCGGATTTAAACAATCCGTGCAGCTAAGCCCATCGCTGGGCGACCATAAAATGTTCGCAATATCACTGGGCGAAATATTCAGTACAGGGTTCAGTTGCACCGATGCACCTGCTTCAATGGATAGGGTAGGAGCGATGGAAATTTCCAAAGTCGTGGCGTCTGTTATTTCTGCTGGAATTTCCAGCTCACAACCGTTGGCGTCCACCAGCAGCGCTATATAGTTGCCGGGCGGCAAATTTTCAAATACTCCTTCTTGGTTGGAGCTAAGGCCATTGTCCAATGAATAGCTGAACGGCAATGCCCCGCCTTGCCCGCCACTGAACGAAATGCTACCCGTTGTTTGGCCGCAGCTTGGGCTATTGATGGTCATTTCAGGGAACACGGCCTGCGTCGCTGTCACAATGACAGAATCCGTGCTGGCGCAACCGTTGTCCAAGTTGGTTCCAATCAAAACATAAGTGCCCGGCTCATCCACCGTTGGGGTGGGCGAACTATTGCCCGATACGATATTTCCGTCAAGGCTTGTCCAGCTAAAGCTGGCATTCAGTGCATTGATGCTTCCTTCCAAAGTCACGGTGCTTTGACCACAGGCCAAGTCCATTGCTGGCCCTGCATTGATGCTGGGTGCAACCGTGTCCATTACCACCACAAGGCTATCCACTGCCGTGCAGCCACTGGATAAATCAGTCACCGTCAGCAAATAAGTGCCTCCCAAGTTCACCCACGGCGCAAACGAGAACGGCCCGCTCAAAATGCCATCGCCTACCACGCCCGGTGCCGGATGGAAAGTCCATTCTTGGCTCGAAGTATTGGCACTGGTGCTACCGTGCAACTCGATTTTATCGGTATCGCAATCCAGCATAGCGTCGGGGCCGGCTGCCACGGTTGGAGGTGTCGCCGTCTGTTCCACAGTCACGGAAGTTGATGCCGTGCAGCCACTTGCTTGATTGGCCACCGTGAGCGTATAAATGCCGGGGGTGTTCACCGTAGGGCTGAGCGTTGTCGTGCCGCTAACGATGCCGGGGCCTTGCCATAAATAGAAAATACCCGCCCCAGAGCTGCTGCCTGTGCCATTCAACTGAATTTGTTGTGTTGTGCAATTCAGCTCTTGTGGCGCAGCCACAATGGCAGTGGGGGGCGCCGTGTTCGAAACAACGGTCGCTGTTGCTGTTGCTGTGCAACCGTTTGGCCCGGTGACGGTAAGCGTATAAATGCCAGCAAGATTCACAATGGGTGACAAACTTGTGCCTGCGCTCACGATGCCCGGCCCTTGCCAAAGGTAGCTGTAGCCTGTGCCAGTACTACTGCCCGTTCCGCTCAAAGGTACCTGCTGCGTAAGGCAAGTAATGTTTGCCGGGGCGGCGGCCATCGCATTGGGCGGTGTACTGTTTTGAACAACCGTTACTTGCGCTGTGCTCTCGCAATCGTTTGTGGCATTCGTTACGGTAAGTGTATAGACACCGGGGGCGTTCACCATCGGTGCTAAGGTCGTCGAACCACTCACAATGCCCGGCCCCGTCCATAAATAGCTGATGCCCGCCCCCGTGCTACTACCCGTCCCATTGAGCGAAATGGGTTGCGTGCCACAACCCAATTGCTGGTTGGTACTGGCGGTGGCAGTTGGCTGCTGCGCAATGTCGGTGACCTGCACACTCGCCAAGGTCTGGCAAATGTTCGCCAGATTGGTGACAGTGAGCAGGTAAGTACCTGCTGCGTTCACGGTTGGGGTCAAGGTTGTTTCATCGAAAAGGATATTGCCATCGGCGGTCGTCCAGAGGTAGCTGAGACCGGGGCTGCTGGCAGTTCCATCCAGCACGATTTGCTGAACGGAACAAGACAGGGTTTGCGGAGCACCTGCATCAGCCGTTGGGGAATTGGCATCTTGGTCAATCGTTACCTCGTCCGTTGCGGAGCAGCCGCTTTGCAAATCAGTCACTGTGAGGGTGTAAATACCGGGGGCATTGACTGTGGTCGTCAAGGTCATTTCGTCGCCAGTGATATTGCCGTTTTGCGTTGTCCATACATAGCTGAAACCCGCACCAGCGCTGCTTCCGCTGCCGTTCAAGCTCAGGCTGGTCTGTCCGCAGAGCAAGGTCTGGGGATTGCCAGCCTCGGCCGTGGGTAGGTTGCCGTTTTGCGCCACCAGCACCGATTCGCTGGCCGAGCAGCCCGTTTGAATATTGGTCACTGTGAGTGTATAAGTCCCCGCCGAGCCGATGGTCGGCGTGAGCGAACCAGGGCCGGAGACGATGCCGGGGCCAGTGCCCACAAAGGTCCAATTGTAAAAATACTCGACACCAGTGGGGGCCGTTGCCGATAGCTGTAATTCGGTGATGGTGCAATTGAGGCTGCCCGGCGGTGCAATGTCCACCGTTGGCAAATTGCCAAAACTTGCAACTGTCACATCATCGGAGGCCGTGCAGCCATTGGCCGTGTTGGTGACCGTAAGCATGTAAGTCCCTGAATTGCTGATGTTTATGGTTTGGCTGGCTGCTCCCGTTGACCAAAGGTAGCCGAAATCCGGGCCTTGGCTGCTGCCGCTGCCATCAAGGGTTGCAGAGGGCGTGCCGCAATCCAAAACCGGGGCCGGGCCAGCATCGGCGATGGGAGAGAGGGTGTCTTGCAGCACCGTCACCGAGGCATTTGCTACGCAATTATTGCCAGTGTTCAATAAAATCAATTTATAAACGCCGGGCTGGTTCACCGTGGGCGTGAGCGTATTGATGCCGCCCGTGAAGCTGGGGCCGTTCCACGTGATGGTGATGTTCGTGCCAGCCGAGGAACCCGCTGCGTTCAGCGTGATTTCGTCCGTTTCGCAGTCCAACTGTGGTGCTGGCGCAATGACGACGGTTGGCGCATTCGAGTCCTGCCCCACCGCCACCGAATCAATGGCCGTGCAGCCGTTCGCCGCATTTTCCACCATTAAAAAATAAGTGCCTACGCAGTTCACTTGTGGGGCCAGCGTCGTGTCGCCACTGACGATATTGCCGCCCGTGGTCGTCCATTGGTAACTGATGCCGCTGCCCGTGCTGCTGCCCGTTCCGTTGAGGTTAACAGGTGTTCCAATGCAGTCCAGCGTTGTGTTTTGGCCTGCTTGCGCAATGGGTGAGGCCGTGTTTGTGGCCACGGTAGCCGTTGCAGTTGCGGAGCAACCATTGGCGGAATTGGTGATGGTCAGGGTATAGGTGGCGGCACTGCCCACCCAAGGCGTTAGCGTGTTTTGGCCATTGAGGATGGTGCCCCCATTTTGCGAAGCCCAAACTAAACCAAAACCCGCACCATTGCTGGATTGCGTAGCATTCAACTGCACTGAATCCACCACACAGTTGAGCTGTTGCGCCAGCGGCGCAATGCTTGCGGTTGGGAGCGTGTAATTGGCACTGACAGTCAGGGTGTCTATTGCGAAGCAACTATTGGCCGTGTTCGTCACGGTTAAGACATAGAATCCCGCCGAGTCAATTGTGGCCGATGGGCCATTGGTGGGGCTGGTGAAATGGCCGTTCAGTGTTTCCCAGAGGTAGGTGATGGTGCTGCCCGTGCTGCTGCCCGTGCTACCAAGGCTCGCCGTGTTTGCGGAGCAAGATAAATTGCCGGAGGCCGTGGCGATGGCCGTAGTGGCTGTGCCATCTTGCGTAACGGTAGCTGTGGCCGTGTCGGTGCAGCCGTTGTCGTTGTCGGTAACGGTGAGTGTATAAACGCCGGGGGCGTTAACGATGCAATTGTTCAGCGTTGCCTCACCAGATTGGATGCCGGGGCCTGTCCAAAAATAGGCAAAATTGCCGCCCGAACTGCTGCCGTTTCCGCTCAAGGTGACGGTGGTTGCTCCGCAAGAAAGCACGTTTGGGGCGCTGGCTGCGGCGGTCGGTTCTGCTAGGTTTTCGTCCACAAAAGTGGTGGCTGTGGCCGTGCAACCGCTGACACTGTTGGTGACGGTGAGGGTATAGTCGCCCGAATCGTTGACGTTCGGGTTCAAGGTGCCTTGGCCTGCTACCACATTGGCCGCTGGCTCCCAATGATAGCTGATGGTGTTTCCAGCAGAGGAACCCGTGCCATCAAGCGTGACGGTGGGCTGTGCACAAGTGATGCTGCCTGCTTGCGCAGCAATGGCCGACACTACATTCGGGTCGGGCAGCACCTCTATGCTCTCGGCATCGGTGCAGGTGGCGTTGCCAATGTCGAAGCTGACCGTCAGCGTGTAGGTGCCTTCGGCGTTCACGGTTGCAATAGCTGCATTTGCACCAGCGATGATGCCGGGGCCATCCCAAGCGTAGGTAATGCCGGGGCCAGTGGAAGAGGCGCTGCCATCGAGGTCAATGCCGTTGGTGACTTGGTTGCAGGGCAAAACGAGGTCGGGCGGCAGCAGTGCCTGCACATCGGCGATGCCGACCATTACTTCGTCGCTGACGGTGCAAGCCTCGGCAAAACTGATGTCGTCGAGGGCATAGTCGTCGCCCAGAAAACCATTGCCGCTGTTGTTTTGGTCAACGATGCAAAGCTGCGCCGAAGTGGCTGCGCCGGAGAACCAAGCTGCTCCAAACTCTTGCCAGTTGCAGGTGCCGGGGCTGACCGGGTAGGGCGTTCCGACGCCAGTACTGTTCACGTAAAATTGTAGGGTTGGCGGCGAAATGGGGGAGCACATCGTCCATGCGCTCATGCTGTACCAAGTGTTGGGAGAAACCGGGATGGTTTGGCACCAAACCTGGGCACCTGCCGAGCCTGCCCCGTTGATGAGCATGAGGTTGCCCGTGCCGTTGCCGTAGGTATGGTCATCGCAGGGCGGAAAATTGGAATTGACGATGCTTGGCGAGGTGGTTAAAACATAGGTGCCGGGGGTAATGGGTTGAGGCGTGTAGGTATAGTTGCTGGTGAAGCCTGAGTTGCCGCCTTCAAAATCTCCGTTGCTGACCAGGTTGGTGGCGTTTGGGTCGAAGGCTTGGGCAGTGAGGGTATAGGTGGCCGGGCCTGTGACCGTTGCCAATGGCGACAATGAAGTGGGGCTGCTCAAGCCAGTGGCTGGCGACCAGATGAAGCCCAAATAATCGCCTGAAATGCCGCCATCGAGCGTGACGGTTCCGTTTGGGGCGCAAACGAATTTGTCTTGCCCTGCATCAACGGTAATAGGGCATTGGGCTGTCAACCATTGTTGCGCCAGCAACAGTGCAAATAGGATTGTAAAACGGGTGTTGCTCATCTTTGAAAAATCTGGGTTTTACGGTCAGGAATGACGGTCGCTCAAGATTTGCCAAAGAAAGCGAGAATTTGAGTTTTATTGAAGCTTGACGCAATCTACTTTAATTCAAGCGGGCATTATTGCCTCATAAATTTTTGGATGGCCATTTTTTGCCCGGTTTTTACCTTTAAAAAATAAAGTCCTTTTGGTAGCGCTGCCACGGAGAAGGATTCGCTGAAAAGCCCTGCCGGATGCAGCTTTTCGGTCAAAAATTGCTGCTGGCTGCGGCCTTGGGCATCCAACAATTCAATGCTGACGAGCGCAGCATTTTTGAGCACAAACTCCACGTTCAATTCATCAAAAGTAGGGTTGGGGTAGGCAAGTAGGTCGAAATCGCCTTTTGTTTGCTCCGCAACGGGTGTGAGGTCTTCCACAAAACCGATGGCATTTAATGCAGGCTGAATTTCGGGATTCGCCATGAACAGGTTCCAGAGCAAGCCGCTTCGGTGGTTCTCAATCATGCAAATGATAGGCCCTTGGTCAATGGCAAGGGTGCTAGTAGCGAACCAGTTTTGGTCAAGGTTGAAAGCGTCGTAAAAACCCATCCGGCTCCAAAGTTTTTCGCCATGCACCCGATAGAAATGGCGGAGTGCGTCCATGCTCTCATTGGGGGTGTAGGGCATGGAGGAAAGGGCAGCCGAAGGTGTAATGGTGCCGTTGTCGTTCGAGGCCGTAGGCTCGTGGGCGAGATAGCCGAAGGGGTCGTCGCTGGCTGTAAGCCCCCAGCATTCTGCCGAATAGCCTTCGTGCCCCTCTGGGTTTGCGATGCAATAGGCTTGGTTCACGAGGGAGTGGTGCTTGTTGTGGATATAATAGTTGGCGTAAGCATCCTTGATGCCCCGTGGGTCGAAGCCCATGTAGGAGTAATGGGCAAAGAAAAGTGGCCCACCTCTCACTGGCCCGACGCTGAGCTTGTAGCCGTAGTAGGTATTGCCGTTCACGTAGCCGGACTGCGCCCAGCCCGTGTTCCAAAGGCTGGCAGGAACAGGGTGAGTCGGCGAAGCAATGGCCAAGAGGTAGATGATGAGCGCCTCGTTATAACCCCGCACCTGAAAGTTCATTTGCCAATTGTAGTTCGGCGACCAATGCCAGTAGAGGGCGTTTGAATTGTTTTTTCTGTACCAATCCCATTCCACAGCTTCCCAAAGCCCGGTGATGGCATTGCGCAGCGCCACTTCTTCCGCTGTGCTTTCGTTGAAATATTGCCGTGCACACAAAAGCCCTTCCATCAAAAAAGCGGTTTCCACGAGGTCGCCGCCGTTGTCGAATTGGCTAAAAGGTACCACCTTGCCGGATGCGCCGTTCATCCAATGTGGGTAGGCTCCGTGGAATCGGTCGGCAGTTTCCAAAAACGAGGTGATTGTCGCCAAGCGCTCCCGGCCTTCTTGCCGGGTGATATAGCCCCGCTCGATGCCCACCAGCAACGCCATGATGCCGAAGCCCGTGCCGCCGGAGGTCACGACGTCGTTGCTCGTATTGCGCTCCCGTGCCATGCCGCTGATAGGGTGGCCGAAGTCCCAGAAATAGCGGAAAGTATAGCGTTGTACCATGTCCATCAGCGCTTCGTCGTTGAGTGGGGCGACGGTGACGGACATGGTGTCGGAAGTGGCCAAAACGCCCGCCCCACCCAAGGCCTGTACGAAATAAGAATAGTTCTTGGGACCTGTCGCAGGGAAGCCCACGAAGTCCATATAATCCGTTGGGAAGATGATTTTCAGTTGCGTGAATGTCTGGCCGTTTGTGGAGCGCCAGATTTTATAGGAAAATGGCGAAGTGCCCGTTGGTACTGGCCAAGCCAGTTCCACATGGGAGTCATAAGGTGTGACATTTAAGCTGAAATCGCCTTGGGCATGCAATGAAAAGACCAAAGCGATGGCCAGGCTGGAGAGCATGTTGCGGAGCAATGATTGGGTAAAAGGCATGGTATGGTGGCCCGAATCTGACCGGACTTGCTGCGAAGGTAAAACAAAAACGGCCCCTCAACGAGGAGCCGTTCAATTGACCATTTGGTGTTTGGTCTATCTTGGAAATGCGGATGGGCAGTTGATTACTTCTTGCCGCCTTTGAGGGCATCTTGAAGTTTAGCAAGTTTTTCCCACTCACCGTTTGCAGCAAGCTTTGATTGCTCGGCCCAAGTGGATGGGTCATGCATCTGGAAGCGCTTGCCAGCTGCGTCCAAAACGCTCTTTACAGTAGCGGCTTTGGCAGCGGCGAGGTCTTTGAAAGTAACGATGCCGGCAGCTTTAAGCAGCTCGGCGATTTTCGGGCCAATGCCTTCGATTTTGGTAAGGTCGTCAGCTGTAACGGCTTTAGGAGCAGCAGTTTTAGCAGCAGCCTTGGGGGCAGCAGCAGCTTTTTTTGCAACAACTGGCTTGGCTTCTGCTTTAGGAGCAGCAGCGGCCTTAGGCGCAGCAGTTTTGGCGGCAGCCTTTGGAGCTACGGCTTTTGCTTCTGCTTTAGGTGCAGCTTCTTTCGTTGCAGCGGCCTTAGCAGGGGCAGCTTTAGCGGCAGCCTTTGGTGCGGCAGCAGCAGCTTTTGCAGTAGCAGCGGCGGCAACTTCCCGAAGGGAAACTACAGAGTTGTAAACGCCGAACGGAGTTGGCATATAGTTGTCTGCGTTCCAGTCGTTTTCCCAAATATGGTTGTCAATCAGGTAACGGAATTGGTAGTCGTTGCCAGCGGTAAGTTCAACTTCGGTCGTGAACTCGTTTTTGCTGGATTTCATTTTGTAGCCTTTTTCCCAGCTCCATTCGTTGAAGTCGCCAAGGATGCGGACTTCAGAGCCGCCTTGTGCAGCCTCGATGGGCAGGGTAAATGTAACCTTGCAAACAGGTTTCGTTTTGGAATAGTCTTTTTTCAACATGGTTGACATAATGATGAAGGTTTATGAAAAGTAAAATGGTAGTAGCAATTTGAAAGGTCTTATTCAGCAGGTGATTTGGCCGATAGGAATTATTGCCTGAATGCTGTATGTGGTGCTTGCTAAAAATGTTTGCTGTTTTGCCGTTGTTTTTTGGACTTGAACGGGCGTCTTCGGCAATTTTTGTTTTGCGGCGCAAAAGTAATAAGAATTGTTTAAAGAGAGAAGCTATCTTGTTGAAATTCAGGTAATTAGCAAAATGATATCAACTTGGCTAGTAATCTATTTTTCTTGATTTTTGACTTTTTGTTTCAAATTATGACTTTCATCTAGTCTTTTATTTGGCGAGATAGCTATTTTAGAAGTAGATTATTTTCAAAAATTTTTATTAATTTTTTACAAAAAAAACACTCCAAAACCAACGATAATTTTGCGAGGTAAGCTTAATGCTGGCTTTTTCCAAAACTGGCACAAACATTGCAAGCAGTCAAATTCCTCAATTTTCTCCCGTCAGAAAAAGTCAACAAGAACAAAAACTTAAACAAATGAACAAAGTTCTACTGCTTAGTCTCTTTGCACTATCCTGCTTTTTGCCAAGCCTTTCCAATGCGCAAGTAAACCTTAAAATAGCACCCGTGCCCGGTCAAAACGGTGTGTGGGGGGTCTATACGAAAGTTTGCGGCAATGCATCACCAACTGGTAATACCATAACGGGGTCGGGACAAGTCACTTTTAAGTTCCCTTCTGGAGCCAGTGTGGCCAACCTGACTAGCATTTCTGGTACTTGGTCGCAAAATGCCACTGTTCTGAATCCTAGTGAATCTGTGGGTTTTACTTATGTTTCTGTCGGTTTTCTGGTTGACAACCCACAAATCATTTACCAATCCAATAATGAAACCTTGCTCTTTACATTTGTGCTGAATGGTTCTTCTGCAACACCCCAATTATTGCAAAATGGGGTTGACCCATTCGACCACCTGCCCAACTCGGCAAACTCCAATCCAGGCAATGAACTGACCGTCCTTGATTTTGGAACACAGCCACTCGGAATTTACACCTATGTAGGAAATTTTGTTGGTAACACTACGAGTTGTGAATCAGAACCGCAAGATACTATCAACACTACCCCAATTGACACTACGCAGAACGGCGGCGGTGATTCCACTGTAATTGATACTACGCATGGTGGTGGCGATTCCACCGTCATTGATACCACTGGCCAAGGCGGCGGCGGTGATACAACTATCACCAATCCAAATGATTCCACCCAGCAAGCTTCGGGCGTTCATGGTTTGAATGGTGATGCGCTACATTTCAACTTTTACCCAACTCCAGCTTTTGAATGGCTAACAGTAGAGTTTTCGGATAGCAAAAATTCGGAAGGTGGCTCTGTTAAGCTTTTCACGCTAAACGGTGTACTTATTGGGGAGATTGAAAGAGGTGGAAAAGGAAGTGTGAAAATCAACGTCAGCGGATTGCCTGCGGGACTTTATATGTTGTCCTATGAACGGGACGGCGAGGTGCTGCAAAGGGACAAATTTTTAAAACAATAACTATTAACATAACTCATTGGAGGGCCTGAATCAATTCAAGGCCCTTTTTTGTTTATATGCCCCTTCGTTTCACTTCCTTCAAAATCAAATCCAGCTCTCGGCTCACATCGCCTGTGATGGAAGTGTTTTCATGCGAGCGGCGAATCAGGTAGGGAATCACTTCCTTTATCTGACCATACACCATATACTTGGCTACATTGTAGCCAGCCTTTGCCAGGTTGAAAGTGATATTGTC
>JADLHE010000159.1 GCA_020848965.1 Saprospiraceae bacterium | reverse complement strand
GAGCAATTGCGGCGAGACATTGACGCCAACCGGGCCTGTCATCACCAATGCACCTAATCCACTTTCTTGTGAGGGAACCCGCACCTATGCCTACGCCTACACGGATTGCGAGGGCAACACGGCGACTTGGAGCTATGTCTATACCATTGAGCGACAGCCGTTTATGGTGCCAGCAAATGGCGCTTCAACTGTGGCATGCCCTGCTCAAACAGACGTCCAACCGACGCCGCCCGTGGTCACGAGCAACTGCGGCGAGGTGCTTACCCCTGTGCTGACCGTTTCTGCCAAGCCATTGTGCGAAGGCACACGTACCTATACCTTTACCTATACCGATTGCGAGGGAAATATTGCTGTCTGGAATTATACCTACACCATTGAATACAACGACTTCACAGTTCCAGCCAGCGTAGTGAACAACGTGGAATGCCCCGTGAACGCCACTGTGCCCACGCCGCCAACCGTGACCGACAACTGTGGCAAGGTGTTGACGCCTGTTGGCCCAGTCGTCACCGCTGTCAAAAACACCTTTGGCTGCGAAGCCAGCCGGAAGTACGATTATGTTTATACCGATTGCGAAGGCAACAGCCACACTTGGAGTGTGACCTACAACTTCCTTTACACTGCCGACTTTTTTGCGCCAGCGGATGAGGAAAACTACGTTACCTGCTTGTCATACGCCGTTGCGCCCGTGCCGCAAATGCTGACTGACTTCTGCGGCCAACCCATCAAGTTGAGTGGCCCGGTGGTGGAGGAAAGCATCGCAGCGGGCGGTTGCACGGGCTGGCGCAAGTTCAGCTATATCTATACCGACTGCGGTGGGCATAGCCATCCTTGGAGCTTCACCTATTATATCAACGACAACGAGGGGCCGTTGGGCACCTGCCAGAACAACATCGGCCCGGTTTCCATCAACGTCACCAACCTAGGCTGTATCGAAGAGGTGCCCTGCCCAGACGACTACGATTTTAGCCAAAAAATTGAGGAACTGATTGAGAACGGCAACTACTACGACGTGTGCAGCGGGGACAATATCAGCGTGACGCTGGAAGGCTCCACCGACCCTTGGAACTGTAGCGACCCAGATGGCAACGGCATTTACACATTTGGCCGTACCTTCTATTTCCGCATTGCGGATGCCTGCGGCAACGAGGCGGCTTCGTTATGCGAAGTGACCTACTCAGGGGTTTGCCTGCCATTGGAAAGTTTTGAGCAGGAAGACTGGGGCATCACGGGTGGCGAACCCGGCAGCAGCGTTGGGGAGGACACGACCGACCTTCAAGTCATCGCAAATTTGCTTGCCAACAACCCCCTCGTGATAGGTGGCAACCAGCGCTCTTTGACGGTCACAAATGCCCAGTGCATCGTGGACCTTTTGCCCAGCAACGGAGGCCCATCGAGGCTCGGCAACTGCCACCAGACCAACTGTTCGGGGAGCACAGGTGTGAACTGCAACCCAATGGGCATCGGCGGCATAAAGAACAGCTTGGCTGCCAATGCCATCGCCCTGAACCTCAATATGCGATACAACGTCCAGTACAATGGGATGACGCTGAACCAAGTCCGTGCGCAAAACCTTGGCTGCCTCGACATCAGCAACAACATCGTTGCCTGTACCGGGAACAACTGCGTGCTGCGCATCTTCGACCAAGCTGGCGTAAAATATGATTTCCCCTACACCGTTGGCGGCCTGCTCGACCTTTCCAATTTTTTCTTGGGAGGTAATGTCAGTTTCAAGGTTGGGCAGACTGCGCTTTATGGAAAGGCAATCAACCAATCGTTGGCCAAGGCAAATGCCTATTGGAGCACGTCCCAGTTGGAGGAACTGGCATGCGACCACAGCAGCCTCCAACCCAGCAGCGGGGAAGAAAATGCTCACGCAACAGGTGGTGGCTCTAAAGAAGAGGGCAAATTGTTCAGTATTTCACCGAACCCAGCCAGCAGGGAAGTGATTTTCAGAATGACTGAACTGGCCGAAAGTCAAGCGGTCGTCCTTGAGCTTTACAACTCCCTTGGCCAACTGGTGCTCCGCAAGGATTTCGGCTCGGCCACTTACCTCAACGAGCAAATTGACCTCACAGGTGTCGGCGATGGTATTTACATGTTGAGCGTGAAGGCAGGTGCCAATCATTTTGCCCAAATACTCGTGATAAGTAAGGGGTAATATGCCAAAGCGATAGTTTTTGTCTGCCGCCCAAAGCCAAATAAGAAGCCCATTGTCACAGCCTGTGGCAATGGGCTTCTTTCTTTCAGGCTTTGTAATTCGCAATTGAAAATTATGAAATTAATTGAAAATCAATTAGTTGTGTCATAATTCCCAAGCTGCTCTCACTTCGGCTCAAACGGCAGTTCCGCCAAGAACGGCAGGGCGTTTTCCAAATCCAATTCTGTGGAGAAAAACGTACTCTCGTCGCCTGGTTTGATGACAAATCCCCGGTCTTTGAACATCCGAATCATGTGCGAATTATTGCAGAGCACCGATGCATAAATGCGCTTGATGCCCCGGTCACGGGCAATTTCCAGCACATAATCCATCATGATATTGCCAATGCCCTTGTTTTGGTAGGGGTCGGCGATGAGGATGGCGAACTCCGCCGTTTCGCCCCATGCATCGGCGATGATATGCGCAACCCCGGCCATGTGCCTCGTTTCCCCTTCTTCTATGTCCACAATCAAGGCGATTTCCCGGTCGTAGTCAATCTGCGTGAGGCGGGAAAGAAAATCGTGGTTCACCTTCGGTTTGAAGCCGAAGAAGCGGAAATACAACGATTGGTCCGACAAGTTCTTGAACATTTCGGCTTCCATCGGCTCGTCTTCCGGGCGGATGGGACGTAGCAAGGCTTTTCGGCCATCTTTCAGTTCAATCTTTTTGATGTACTTCTCCGGATAGGGCGAAATGACAAGGTGCTGGTAGGGGTGCTGCTTGCTGCGGGGCTGGTAGTCGTCGAGCAGGATGCGGGCATCTACCACCACGCCGCCCGTTTCATCCACGAGGTAGGGATTGATGTCAATCTCCCGAACTTCGGGGAAGTCGGTGAGGATATAGGAGAATTTTTGCAGCGAAAAGGCCAAGTCCTCCAAGTCCACGCTGGACAGGCCCCGGAAGCCCTTCAATTGCTTGTAAATCCGGGTGCGCTCAATGGTTCGGGTCGCTAGGGTAAGGTTCAATGGGGGCAGTGCGAAGCTCGTATCATTGATGATTTCAACCGCCACGCCACCTTGACCAACCACGATGAGCGGCCCGAAGATGGGGTCACGTTTGGCGCCGAACAGCAGTTCGTAGCGCTTTTTCTGCATTTTTTCCACCAAAACCCCAATGATATGGGCTTCTGGTTTGTGCTTTTTCACCGACTCGATAATAGCCTCGTAGGCTTTTTCGGCAGCGGCTTTGGTGGTGATGTTCAGCTTCACGCCGCCCACATCGGTTTTGTGCAGCGCATCCGGCGATACGATTTTCATGACCACCGGGAACCCAGCCTCTTCCGCATATTTCCCAGCTTCTTTGGCATTTTTTGCGACGAAATTACCGCCGACGGGCAATGCGTAGCATTTCAGCAACGCCTTCGCTTCGTGTTCCAACAAATAGTGGCGGCCTTCGGCCAATGCGCTGCGGATGATATGCCAAGCGGCATCCCTTTTCGGTTCAAAACGCAGAGGGGCGTCCCTTGGCGTCTCGTATAGCGACTGCAAATTGCGGGTGTACTGCCACATTTGCAGAAAGACGTCCACGCCACTTTCAGGGTAACGGTAGTTCGGGATTTTGCCCAATTCCAAGATTTCACGGGCTTGGCGCACGTCTTTTTCGCCCATCCAAGAGGCCAAAAGCGGCTTGCGGGTGTGGCCGCCTGCGGCAACGAGTGCCTCCGCTGTGCCAGCCGGGTCTGTGACGGTCTGGGTGGTGAGGATGGTCAAAACGCCGTCCACGCCGGGGTCGGCGAGGCAGGCTTCCACGGCCTTCCGGTACTCGACAGGTGAGGCATCGCCGAGCACATCCACGGGGTTGCCGTGGCTCCAATGGGCGGGCAGTGCTTCGTTCAGCTTCGCAATGGTCTCTTCGGATAGCTGCGCCAATTGGCCGCCACGAGTGGTCAAAAAGTCGGTGGCCAGCACGCCGGGGCCGCCAGCGTTCGTCACGATGGCGAGGCGGTTGCCCGCAGGGCGTGGCTGGGTGCTCAGGGCCTGTGCGCAGTGGAACAATTGCGCAATGCGCTCCACCCGCACACAACCTGCCCGCCTGAAGGCAGCTTCAAAAGCGGCGTCGTTGCCGGCCAAGGTGCCCGTGTGCGACATGGCCGCCTTGGTGCCATCTTGGCTGCTGCCCGATTTGAGGATGATGATGGGCTTGGAGCGGGCAAAAGCCCTTGCTGCGCTCATGAACTGTCGGGCATTCGTGAGTGACTCCATATATACTAGGATGCAGGCCGTCTCTTGGTTCATCCCGAAGTAGTCAATCAGCTCCGCAAAACCGATGTCAATCATGGAACCGATGGATACGAAGTGGCTGAAGCCAACGTTTTGTTCCGCCGCCCAATCGAGGATGGAAGAACAAAGGGCGCCGCTTTGCGAAATGAAGGCGATATTGCCCGGCAGGGCCATTTGGTTGGCGAAAGTGGCGTTCATGCCCAGCTTCGGGTTGATGATGCCCAAGCAGTTCGGCCCGACGATGCGCATGCCATATTTCCGGCTGGTGGCCAAAATCTGTTTCACCATCGCCTTGCCTTCTTCACCCGCCTCTTGGAAGCCCGCCGAGATGATGAGCAAGCCGCCGACGCCTGCCTTGCCGCATTCCTCCACGACGCCCGGCACCAGTTTTGCGGGAACGATGATGACGGCTAGGTCAATCGGCCCAGGCACAGCAGCGATGTTTTCATAGGCTGGAATGCCCAACACCTCTTTGCTTTTGGCGTTGACGGGGTAAAGACCACCCTTGAACCCGCTGTCAATCAGGTTCTTGAAAAGCGAGTTGCCGACGGTGTTTTCACGAGTGGATGCGCCGATGACGGCAATGGATTGGGGCTTGAAGATTTTATCGAGTTGGTTGACCATGATTTGATTTACGATTGCGGATTTACAATTTACGATTGCGCAAGTCGTTGAAGATGAATGGATTAGAACTTAATCCAAACTTGCCTGGCCTTGCTGATGTCGTATGATTTTTAAAAGCCCTATCTGTTAAGGCACGAAAATCAGGGCGAAATTAGGCGGGGTAGGGGCGGGGTCAAATTGATAAAAATCAACCAACCCTGCGATAAAAGTCACACAGTAAATCAGCTTATAAACCTGCTATCCATTTCACCATTGTGGGCATCCAATTCTCCCCGTTCACCGGGTTCACCATGCCAAACCCGTGGCCACCCTTTGCCCAAAAATGCGCCTCGGCAGCTACGCCATTGCGCAAGCAAGCTTCATAAAAAAGGATGCTGTTCTCGATTTTCACCCAATCGTCCTGTGCATGTACGAGGAAAACGGGTGGCGTTTGCGGCGTGACCCGCAGCTCGTTGGAGAACTGGGCGACTTGTTGTAGGGTAGGGGTTTTGCCTATCAATTGTTCCCGGGAGCCATCGTGCCCGATGCCCTCCCGAAAGCTCACCACGGGGTAAATCAGCGCCACGAAGTCAGGGCGAACGGAGGTTTTGTCCGTGCAGGTCGGGTCGGCGTTTTGCTCAAAATGCGTTGCAGCGGTTGCCGCAAGGTGACCACCCGCCGAAAAGCCCATGATGCCTATTTTATTGGAGCTGATTCCCCATTCAGCAGCCCGTTGCCGCACGAGGCGGATGGCCTGTTGGGCATCCTGCAAGGGGGCTAGTGACTTGTCCACGCAATAGCGGTCGTTGGGGATGCGGTACTTGAGCACGAAGGCGGTGATGCCCGCCTCGCTGAGCGCCTTGGCGATTTGACGGCCCTCGTGGTCGCCCGCCGTGCCGGAGTAGCCGCCGCCGGGGCAGATGACCATTGCGGAGCCATTGGGCTTCAACGGCTTGTACAGTGTGATGGTCGGCTCGGAAGTCTCAGTCGTGAACTCGATTTTCCAGTCGTTCACCTCGGTCTTTTCGAGGTTTTCGGCGGGTTTGGAGTTGGGGATGGGGGCGGTGCCGTAGAGCGGGAAGGTGACGGGCGTTTGTGCTTGGAGCATTGCGAAGCAGAAGGTGAAATAAGCGATGAGAAGGATGGTGTTGATTTTCATTGTCATTTTTTTTATACCTTTTTCAAAAAAGGAATTTCGGACGAAACGCTAAAATTGAGCTATTTTTGCCAATACACTGGCTTAAATCTGCCTGTTCTTGTTCATCTAAGTACATTTAAAGGATGCAGCACGAAACCTATATCGAAATCAATCCTAAAATTATGATGGGTAAACCCGTCATCAAGGGAACCCGCATTACTGTTGAGCTGATTTTGGAAAAATTGGCAGCCGAGGATTCAATTGAGGACATCCTGTCGGAACACCCACGACTTAAACGAGCGCACATTTTTGCAGCGCTCGCTTTTGCCGCAAACATGCTGAAAGGTGAAAAAATTATAGCACTGGCCGCATGAAATTTATCGCTGACGAAGGAGTTGATGCCAGTTTGGTCAATCTGTT
Organism: Saprospiraceae bacterium; assembly: GCA_020848965.1. GTDB lineage: Bacteria > Bacteroidota > Bacteroidia > Chitinophagales > Saprospiraceae > UBA6168. Next base: position 476 of record JADLHE010000159.1, on the reverse strand, counting down.
GCGGGAGGCCGGCCATGATGTGTTGTATTTCGCTGAATTTGAACCGAGTACAGATGATGAAGTGATTTTGACTTGTGCCAATGAACAAAATAGAATTCTAATCACAAGAGACAAGGATTTTGGAGAACTGGTCTATCGTATGAAAAAAGTGCATTCAGGTATAATACTTACTCGACTTGAAGAGTTGAAATCTAGTACTCGTTCCAAAATAACCTTTGATTTCATCATTGCTCATCAAGAAGAACTGATAGGCTCGTTTGTAGTTGTGCAGCATGGTACAGCCCGAATAAGGAGGTTGGAGTAACCCTTCATGTCCCGCCATAATTCGACAAAATCAAAAAATACGCACCTTCCTTTCCACATCCCTCGTTTCTTTCATGTAATTTTGAAGGAAATTCCCTCGTTGGGCATACTTATAGCCGGGAAATTCATTTCCCGACCTTTAAAATGAATTTCCCAATTACTTTTGGGCACCG
>JADLHE010000158.1 GCA_020848965.1 Saprospiraceae bacterium | reverse complement strand
TTCCAACATCTGAGCAGCAAAACTCAACGTATTGGTCGAAAGTAAGGTTTGCAGGATTGTTGCAATTATCTGTCATACGGGCAGCTTGGAAATAATCTACGCAGCAATTGTCCGTACTTCCATTGTCAAATGAACTTGCATCAGCGAAACCATAACCGAAATCATCCAATGACACAACCGTGAACTGGTCACAAACTGCGTTTGGTTTCGTATTGTCATTGACATTGATAGTGAATGATTTGGAAGTGGAATTGCCGCAAGCATCTGTCACCTTTATAGTAATGGTGTGCTGACCGTAAGGAAGTCCCGGCTGAGGGATTTGTCCGCCATTGCCTGATATTGTTCCAACAGGTGTGAAAATCGCTACTGTATAGCTTGAGCAATCACTAATCGTGACGGCTGGAATAACCGGACGGGCACGACATCCAGCAAGGTTTGCTGTTACTGTCATGTTCGCAGGTGCGTTGAATTGTGGCGCCGTTGTATCGTTGTAATGAATCACCTGTGTGCAGGTCCAAGGATTGTCCACGAAATCAACAGGCAAGCACCAATCGAGCACGGTCCACGTGCGGATGATTCTGAAACCTGCCCCACATTTTGGGATGCGCAAATCAGAATAAGAGGCCGTTATATTGCAAACCGCATTGGCACCTTCTGTGATTTCATAGGTTACGCCATCAATCACTGCGGTAGGGTAGCCTGTATTTGAAGGCGTGACATCTTCAGGTGTGCCCGGAACGCATTCCAACACTACCTCAGTCGGACAGATTGGATTCAAATCCGTCAAAGAAGTCCGCTCAACGGTAATCATTTGAGTGCAAGTGCTGTTGTAGCCTTGCTCATCCGTTGCCGACCAAATACGCATGATTTGTTGGGAGTAGGTATCAGTACAATCGCCTTGCGTCACCATGTCCACATAGCCAGAGGTGAAATTGTGGCAATCCTGAAACGTAGGGGAGGGCACATCACCGCCTTCGAAATCTGGCCTCACGTCTTGCAAACAAATGACAGTTACATCATTGCAATTGCTGATTGTTGGGCCTGATTTGTCTTCAATCAATGCCTCACCCCAGCAAGTATTTCCAGTGCTGAGGCTTGTGACAGAATAAGTGATGGTTTCGCCCACATAGTAGTACCCTATGTAGTTTGAACCAGTGTAGTCCACGTCCACAATATAATCATTGAAGCAGCCGTAGCTTCCCTCCAATGCCATGTCTGGCGTGAGCCAAGTTTCACAGGTGCCGGGCAAGGAAACATGCAATTCGTCGTCGCATACCAGCGTGGAAGTTGCAGGCACGTATTCGTGAACGATGATGCTGAATTGGCAAGTTGATTGGTTGCCGCTGCAATCGGTAGCCCTGAAGCGGAGGGTGGTAACGCCGATTGGGAATTCGCTGCCAGAGGTGTAACCAGTACCGTCAATCTGAGCGATTGTTGGTGTGCAACCTGGTGCGTTGTCCGTAGCCGAAATTTGGAAATTGTAGGCGATTTCGCATTCGCCGGGGAGCAGGTTAAGGTTGATGTTGCCCGGACAGTTCAGCGTCGGGGGAATAACATCTTGTGCAAGTAAAGTGGAGGCAATGCATAGCATAGCCACCATGAAGCTGAGTAACACTCGTGTCATGGGACCTGATTTAGGTTAAAGAATTAAATTAAGATTCGTATCAGAGACTGGCCACTGTGCGAGTAACTCAAATTAAACAAAATGCACAGTGCTACCAGCACCATCTGCTTGTGTGATTTTGGCTAAACTAAAAGTTGGTAAGTAAATTCATGGCCAGGCAATGATGCCTGTTGTGGATAGATTCTAAACGGAGAAAATTTGGAACGCCTTTAAGAAGAAGTTGTCGAATACAATCAATCTAATATGAGTAAATTTCCGATGCAAAAGTATGCCCAAGTGACTCAGCTATCCTATACCCTTTGGTAGGTGATTAATAATTTGATAAAATAAAATGGTGTAAGTTGTTGATTACTAGTCTTTTGCAAGAAGAGTATTTCAATCCGGAAGACTCTTTTCTTTTAACCTTCACCAATTCCTTTGAACAAACGCCAAGTTTGGTCACTTGGAACGCTTGCTGTTATGTGAACTTGTTCTTTTTTGATGGGGTGTTCAAAACTAATGCTCCGACAATGAAGGTGGATTGAACTATCCTTATTGGGGGTGGAGAATCCATATTTCACATCGCCTTTCACAGGACAACCAATTCTGGCAAGTTGGGCCCTGATTTGATGAGGGCGGCCAGTCTGGAGGTCAATTTGTAGAAGAAAGTGTTCGCCGATTTCTGCAATCAGTTCATAGTCAAGGTCGGCCCGTTTGGCATCTTTTGCCCGGTTGCTCAATGCATCGTAGGCTTTCACGACGTTTTTTGAACTATCCTTGAGTATATAATGCGTCAAATGCCCAAATAAAGGTTCTGGCCTTTTGCCAACAATGACCCAATAAGTTTTCTTGATTTGGCGTTCAGCAAAAATCTTGTTCATTCTTTCCAATGCCTTGCTGGTTCTTGCAAAGATGGTGACGCCACTGGCCGGCCTGTCGAGGCGATGGATAGTGCCAAGGTAAACATCCCCCGGTTTCTCGTATTTCACCTTGATGTATTGCTTCAGTTGGTCGCTCAATGTTTCGTCGCCAGTTTCATCGCCTTGAACAAGAAGGTTGTTCGGCTTGTTTACGGCAATCAAGTGGTTGTCTTCGTACAAGATTTTCATAATGCCGCAAAGGTAAACTAAGATTGTTGGGATTGTTGAATTGCTTCCTAGTTATTCGACATCACCTTAGCAATCAAACAATTGAACCATCAAACAATCCATGAAATTATCACTCGGATTTTCACCTTGCCCCAACGATACCTTTATTTTCGATGCCATGATTCATGGCAAAATTGATACTGAGGGCCTTGAATTTGAGGTTTTCATGGAAGATGTAGAGACCTTGAACAGAAAGGCGATGATTGGCGAATTGGACATTACCAAATTGAGCTACCATGCCTTTGCCTATCTTCTCAACCAATATGTGCTTTTGGATGCTGGAAGTGCGCTCGGCAAAAACTGTGGCCCATTGCTCATTGCCAAGCGGGAACTAACGGATGAAGAGGTCGAAAAAGCCGTCATCGCCATTCCTGGAAAGCTAACAACTGCCAATTTCCTTTTGAGCATGGCCTTCCCCAATGCCACCAAAAAAATCGAAACGGTGTTTTCTGAGATTGAAAGCAATGTGCTGGAGGGCAAAGTGGATGCTGGGCTAATTATTCACGAAAACAGGTTTACCTACGAACAAAAAGGCTTGAAAAAAGTGATAGACCTCGGTGAATATTGGGAAAGTTCAACAGGACTGCCCATCCCATTGGGGGGCATTGTTGCCAAAAGGGATTTGCCCCGTGAGGTACTTCACAAAATCAACAGGGTCATGCACCGAAGCGTGGAGTTCGCCTTTGCCAACCCGGCATCTTCAATTGATTTCGTGCGGGCCAATGCGCAGGAAATGGACGAACAAGTGATGAAAAGCCATATTCAATTATACGTAAACGAATTCACCAAAAACCTTGGTGGAGCGGGCAGAACGGCCATTGGCCGCATGTTCGACATTGGCCGAGCCAGGGGAGTCGTGCCGAATTACACAGATGATATTTTCATAAATTAAAAAGAAATCTAATTTTTGGCACGAATGTTGAAATTCTTTAAAGCGTGTAAGTTTTGGTTAAAGAATTGTAAGATTCGTTTTTTTCGGCCCAGGTCACAACCTGGGCTTTTTTTTTGCCAATTCGTCAGTAGTTCAAAAATAGCATCCTAGCTTTTCTGCCCTGCACTATCTTTGCGGCCTCAAATTCATTCCATTATCAAATCAAAACCAAATTTTATGGTTATTGCCGTTCCTACCGAAATAAAGACAAACGAAAACCGGGTAGCACTTACCCCAGCCGGAGCCCTTGAATTGAAAAAAAGGGGACACACCGTTTATATCCAAAGCGGTGCTGGCGAAAACAGTGGCTTTACAGATGCAGAATACCAAGACGCTGGCGCTAAAATCCTCTCCTCTGCAAAAGAATGCTTCGAGAAAGGTGAGATGATTATGAAGGTAAAAGAGCCAATAGCGCAGGAATACCCTCTCATCAAGAAAGACCAGTTGGTGTTCACCTATTTTCACTTTGCGTCTTACAAGCCACTCACCGAGGCCATGATAAAAAGCCAAGCCGTGTGCCTTGCCTACGAAACCGTGGAATTGGCGGACCGCAGTTTGCCTTTGCTCGTTCCGATGTCGGAGGTAGCAGGTCGCATGGCTATTCAAGAAGGTGCAAAATTTCTCGAAAAACCGATGGGAGGCCGTGGCATTTTGCTTGGCGGCGTGCCAGGCGTTGAACCGGCAAAAGTGCTTGTACTTGGCGGTGGCATTGTTGGCACTCAAGCTGCGAAAATGGCCGCAGGCTTGGGGGCAATGGTCACCATTCTTGATGTGAGCCTACCCAGGATGCGTTATTTGGCAGACGTAATGCCTGCCAATGTGGTAACGATGTATTCCAATGAATTGAATGTCAGGAGGTTAATCAAAAACCATGACCTAATCATTGGCGCAGTGCTCATACCCGGTGCCAAGGCTCCACACCTCATTACGAAGGATATGCTAAAGGAAATGCGCCCCGGTGCCGTGCTGGTTGACGTGGCGGTTGACCAAGGTGGCTGCTTTGAGACAACGAAACCGACCACTCACGAAGACCCAGTTTATACCGTGGATGGTGTGCTGCACTATTGCGTAGCAAATATGCCAGGCGCTGTACCCTACACTTCCACCGTGGCGCTGACCAACGCAACCCTTCCTTATGCCATTCAACTGGCTGACAAGGGCTGGAAAGCTGCCTGCAACCAAAACAGCGCATTGAAACTCGGACTAAACGTCATTGATGGAAAGGTCGTTTATAAAGGAGTTGCCGATGCTTTTGGCTTGGAACTGCACGATGTGAACGGTTTTTTGAATTAGTGATAAACGGCGAAGGCTTACAAATGTGAGCCTTCGCCGTTGCTTTTTGGACGAACTGATTCTCCAGTTGGTGTTTGACAATTGCGCATCAAACGCCTTTCTTGCCCAATCAAACTTTGAAATCACCTTGGCAAATACTATGACCTATACTCGCATCATTTCGGGCTTGTTGAACATTCCCCAAAAGAAAGTCGAGAACACCATTGACCTCTTGGCTGGGGGAGCCACCATTCCTTTTATCGCTCGCTACCGAAAAGAAGCCACCGGCTCTTTGGACGAGGTGCAGTTGGCCGCCATCCAGCAGGAATTGAAGAAACTGCAAGAGCTGGACAAGCGCCGGGAAACGGTGCTGCATACCATCGAAGAATTGGGAAAAATGACCCCAGAACTTCGCAATCGGATTGAAAATTGTTGGGACCCTATTGAGTTGGAAGATATTTACCTGCCTTATAAACCTAAGCGTAAAACAAGGGCGACCGCTGCACGGGAGAAGGGGCTTGAGCCTTTGGCTCAACTGATTTTTGAGCAGCGCCAACAGGATGCTTCAAAATTGGCGCAGCCATTCATCAATGAAGAAGTGCCTACGCTGGATGATGCATTACAAGGCGCACGTGACATCATCGCAGAATGGATTAGCGAGGACGAACAGGCCCGCCAAAAGGTCCGCTACGCCTTTAAAAAGGGCGCTCAAATCACATCAAAACTGGTTAGGGGAAAAGAGGAGGAAGCAGCCAAATACCAAGACTATTTTGCCTTTTCTGAACCTTTGAAACATTGCCCTTCTCACCGGCTGCTGGCTATGCGACGTGGGGAGGACGAAGGCTTCTTACGGCTGAACATTGAACCAGAAGCCGAAGAAGTGTTGAACAGGCTGGAATACCAGCTTTTGAAGGGAAACGGAGAGTCAACACGACAGGTAAAAGAGGCTTTGCACGATTGCTACGATAGGCTTTTGGCACCAAGCATTGAAACGGAATTCAGGAACGAAGCCAAAGAAAAAGCAGATGCAGAGGCCATCAATATCTTCGTCGAGAACCTGCGCCAATTGTTGCTTGCAGCACCCTTAGGCCCTTACCGAGTCATGGGCATTGACCCCGGCTTCCGCACAGGTTGCAAGGTTGTTTTGCTGAGTGAATTCGGCGATTTGCTGCACAATACCACGATATACCCGCACCCACCGAATTCGGACGAATACATGGCCCGCAAGATTTTACAAGACAATGTGGAGAAATACCATATTGCAGCCATCGCCATTGGAAACGGTACGGCGGGTCGTGAAACAATGGATTTTTGCAAAGACAGTGTCTTTGCCCATCCAGTCAATATTTTCCAGGTAAATGAGGCGGGTGCATCCATTTACTCTGCATCAGAAGTGGCAAGGGAGGAGTTCCCCGACCAAGATGTCACGGTACGTGGCGCTATTTCCATTGGCCGCCGATTGATGGACCCATTGGCCGAATTGGTGAAATTGGACCCCAAGAACATTGGCGTAGGCCAATACCAGCACGATGTGAATCAAGTAAAATTAAAGGAAAGCCTTGACCGAACGGTGGAAAGCTGCGTTAACTCGGTAGGCATCAATTTGAACACGGCCAGTAAGCACCTATTAACTTATGTATCAGGTTTGGGACCTTCTTTGGCTCAAAACATTGTGAAGTACCGGACTGAAAATGGCCAATTTGAATCAAGGCAGCAACTCAAAAACGTTGCACGAATGGGGGAAAAAGCCTTTGAACAATGTGCTGGCTTCCTAAGGATAAGGGGAGGCGTTAACTCGCTCGACAATACTGCCGTTCACCCAGAAAGCTATGGGGTCGTTGAAAAAATGGCCAAAGATTTAGGCGTGAAAGTGCCAGAGCTGATTGCCGACCCGCATTTGCGAAAGAAAATAGACTTGAATAAATACGTGTCTGATAAGATTGGAATCCCAACCTTGACGGACATCATGAAAGAGTTGGAAAAGCCGGGTCTTGACCCCCGTGGAGAAGCAAAGGCATTCACCTTCGCAAATGTGCGCTCGATTGAAGACTTGACCATCGGGATGGTATTGCCGGGCATCATCACCAATATCACTGCTTTTGGCGCTTTTGTGGATATTGGCGTAAAACAGGATGGCTTGGTTCACGTTTCGCAACTTTCAAACAAGTACGTCAGGAACCCAGCAGATGTCGTCTTTTTAAGCCAAGAAGTCAATGTGAGGGTAGTGGAGGTTGACTTGAAAAGAAGGCGTATTCAATTGACAATGAAGGACATGGGTTAAAAAAAATGCCCGACTCGGTTTCGAGTCGGGCATTTTTCATTAAGCCCTGTTCAGCAAAACGACTGGCTTGGTAAGCACTTTTCCAGCTTGCCGAATAGAAATCAACAAAGTGCCGGGAGCGCCAGCGCTTACGTCCACCTGACGGTTGTAGTTTCCATCAAACGACTTAAGGTTTTCATTGAAAACAACTTTGCCGTTGATATCGGTGATAGTAACCGTCGTTGGCGCAGCATCCCCTTTGAAGGCAATGCTCAAATTGCCGAGCGTTGGGTTTGGATAGGCGTTAATTTCCTCCAACTGTAAGGTATTGTCAATTTTAGGAAGTTCAGTTGGCAGTGTATTTTCAACAACAGGCTCATTTACCTTGTCGTCCTCACAGGAATTGAATTGAGCTTTTGTCCTTGCAATTTTCCCATTTCGGAGATATTCAACTACAAAATACTCGCCCGCCTTGTGTTTGTCCCTTTCAATAACCAATTCGTTGTGGGTGTTCACCTCAACGCCATCCATTGAAAGAATCCGGTCGCCAGTTTGCAGGCCCGCTTTTTCGGCTGGCCAGCCAGGGATGATGCCATCCACGCCAACTCCTTCTTCGCCATTGCCCCAGCTTCCGATGGTAACGCCAATGAAGACTTCGCAAGGATTGCGCTCAATTTTGTCGTCGAAGTTGAAATTGAAGTCCATCCGCTCTTGTTTTTTGGCGGTCAATTCTACGGTCGTGGTGATGGATTGGCCGTCCCGTAAAAAAGTCACTTCAATTTTATCACCTGGCTTGTAACTGGAAAGCGTATTGGACAGTCCGCCCCTTGAGGCAAGTGTTTTGCCGTCAATACTTGTAATAACGTCGCCTGAGCGAATGCCAGCGGCGGCTGCTCCGCCACCCGGCACTATGTCGGAAACGAGTACGCCGCCATTCTCATGCCGCTCTGGGTAAATGCCCAAAAAAGGTTTTGGCTCGCCTGCTTCATCACCAATTAGTGCGAAATTTGACATGCTTTCCTCGGCTTTAAGGGTCATTGGCTTCTCATGATTCCATTTAAAGGCTGGAAGTTCACCTCTTTCAGCGTCATTCCACTTGATTTCCGTCCGGTTTTTGCCCTTGCGAATCATGATGACTGTTTCGGCGTCTTGGCTTTCAAGCTTGGCATTGTCACCCGTCAAGACAATGACTTCGGAAATAGTCTCAACTGGGGCTTCAATTTCCAGTTCTTTCATGTAAGCATCGGCAGGCTGGCCTTTTTCGACGCTTTTTTTCTTGACAGACCATGTGCCATCCTCATTCTGTGATTTTAGGATGATGGTTACATTGTCATTTGAACTTGGGGCTGTGGTTTGCTGCGCAATGCTGCTTTGGCAGATCAAGGCCACCAACAAGATTGAGAATGCAAAAAGAAGATGTCTTTTCATTTCGATTAAATTTTGTTGTGAAAAAATGGCGGACAGCAAAAGTCCGGGTGATTTTACAAGAACGAAACGAAGGATGAGATAGTAACAAAAATGGTTGCTTTTCGAGAAGATTAAACAAGAATTTTTTCTTTGGTCGTCACGGCGAAACTAAAAATTGATGGCGATGCAAATTGCAGGGGCAAATGCTTAGAAGTTTCGCAGATTTTTCAAATCACTTGGAATTTGGTCTCAAGAATTCTCAATCTTTGCAACTTTGAGGCTCAAGAACTATGAGAAAGCCTTAACCAAACTTTAAAAATGATACAGGTTTATATAACAGGAGGGACTTTCGACAAAGAGTACAACTACATTTCGGGAGGGCTTTACTTCAAAAGTACCCATGTGCCCACCATGCTCGAACGTGGCCGCTGTACCGTTGATTTGGACGTGAAAACCTTGATGATGGTGGACAGCCTTGAAATGCAGGATACCGACCGGGAGATTATCGCTCACAATTGCCTACGCTGCCAATACGACAAAATCCTGATAACCCACGGCACGGATACCATTGTGAAAACGGCAGAATTCATTGCCAATTATGGCCTTCAAAATAAGACAATTGTACTCACTGGTGCTATGGTTCCATATGCATTTGGCACATCCTCCGATGGGTTCTTCAATTTGGGCAGTGCATTGGCTTTTTTGCAGACCCTTCCACCCGGTGTTTACGTGGCAATGAACGGCAGGTATTTTCCTTGGAACAAGGTCAGGAAGAATACCAAAACTGGATATTTTGAAGAGCTGCCTTAGCGGCTTTCGGCTTTGACTTGCTACATTTTTTATATCATTGCAGTTTGGTTTGGGAAATCAGATTTTTTGCTTGTCAAAAATTTTGAAGCCCAGCTTTAATTCACTGATAATCAATTCTTTGCAAGGAAAAAACTGCAAAAGATATTTTCGAACATGAAACAAATCTTTTTCACCCTTTTCATTTGCTCGATGGCCAGTCTTCAAATTGGCTATTCGCAAAACAAGCCTGCCCCCGGTGATTTTTTTGCAACCGACAAGGTTCAGGACATCAAAATTACCTTTAAGCAAAGCAATTGGAGCTACCACTTGGACTCACTCAGGTTCAATGGTGATGGTCTTCTTTCAAGCATTGTGGAAATTAACGGTATGCGTTTCGAAAATGCCGGGGTTCGCTATCGTGGCTTCAAGTCTTTTACGCCGGGAAACCCTCGTAATCCACTGCATATCGTTCTCGATTCCAAAAACAAGACGGCCAATTATCAAGGCACGCAAGTGGTAAAACTTTCAAATACACTGCGTGACCCAAGTATGTTGCGGGAAGTGCTAGGCTACGAAATTGCACGGGCGTACATGCCAGCCCCCAAGGCCAATTTCGCCAAGGTGACCATCAACGGCAAATATTACGGCCTGTTTGCCAATATTGAATCCGTCTCGGATGCCAATTTTTTGAGCCGCTTCTTTTCCAGTTCGGACAATCCATTCTTTAAGGTGAACCAAGATGCCGCTGACAACACGCCAGCAGGTTGTAAGAACAATCTCTATGGTTCCTTGGAATTCGATAATCAAATCAATTGCTATGAAAACAACTTCGAAAAGCTATCAGAGCATGGCACGAAGGATTTGATGGAACTTACCCGGATTTTGAACCAAGAAACAGCCAAAATTGAAACCATCCTCAATGTAGATAACACCCTTTGGATGCTGGCTTTTAACAATGTCGTGGTGAACCTTAGTAGCTACTCAGGGCAGCACAGCGTCAATTACTACATTTATCAAGATGATGATGGCCGTTTTTCGCCCATAATATGGGACTTAAACCTAGCGTTTGGCAGTTTCAAAAGCGTGGGCGCTGGCTCTGACTTGAAATTGAAAGGTTTGCAAGAACTCGACCCACTTTTGCACCTCACAAATACTACTAAACCATTGATTAGCAAGCTTTTGGATGACCCTGAATACAAGAAAATTTACCTTTCTCACATGAAAACCATTCTTCAGGATTGGTTCATGAGCGGTAAATTTGAAAAGAGAGCTAGGGAGTTGCAAGCCGCTATCCGCAAAGACGTCAACGACGACCAGAACAAATACTATACAATCGCTGAGTTTGATGCGAGCATAGATAAAACCGTTGGCAAAAAAAGCAAAATACCTGGTTTGTTGGAATTGATGACCAAACGCACCTCGTTCTTAAAAGCCCATCCAGAATTGGCTGTTTTTCCTCCTGAGATTTCAGAGGTACAAGTTGAGGGACGCAAGCCACTTTCAAGTCAAAAAATCCAACAGTTTCACATTACCAGCAAGGTGGACAAATTCCCCAAAAGGGTGGAGCTGTATTACCGTTTGGATGGAAAAGGCGGTTATAACCAAGTAACCATGCACGATGATGGCAAATTTGACGACGGCACTGCGGGGAACAACGTGTTCGGTGTTACCATTGTCCCTCAAAATGGTGAACAGTCCATCGAATACTACATCGTGGCAGAAAACCCCGGGCTTATGAGCTACAGCCCAGCAAATTATATGTGGGAGAAGCATAAATCAACGCTTGATGCGTTGAATAAGTAAAACAGAATGCCAGAAACGAGGAATCTAAATGGGGTTCCTGGTTTCTGGCACTTTCTTCCATTCTAATATTATGAGAGAAATACTGCTTTCCTTCCTTGCATGTCTTTGTTTTTCAACGTTTTATGCACAAGGCATCTACGATGCCGACCACATCACCATCATCAAGATTCAATTTCCTACTGAAGATTGTGGCAAAAAATTGGACTCGCTGAAATCTCGTGGGCTGAAGGAGCGATTGACGGGTTCTGTAGAAATTGATGGAAAACGATTGGATGGGGTAGGGGTGCGCTACAAGGGTAACAGCTCTTATAA
>JADLHE010000157.1 GCA_020848965.1 Saprospiraceae bacterium | reverse complement strand
TTACAACCTGGGCGTTTTTTCACTGGATAGTCTTTTTCATTTATTGTATTGGTGGGGTATTTGTTCTATTAAAAAAGCCGAATGAACAATGAAAAACTTACAACAACGGCTTACTGTCCATGCCGCCGAACAGCCAGCCCGCAAAACCAACGCACGGCGGCACGGCATTAAGCCAAACGTTAGCATCAATTAAAAAAAAATAAAAAACATGAATAAAATACTCATCTTACTGATTACGATTCTATTCGGAGTTAATGTTTTTGGGCAATCAGGCGAAAATTCAGAACCCGTTGGCGCAAGTCTTCCAAATTCAGCAGCCCCAAGTATCAACAAATTAACCACTGTTCCAGCAAGAGTTTAGCGCAGCGGCTCTTGCGGCGCATTAGCAGACACCCCCGCTGGCACACCCCTTACCACTTCCATCAAAGAACGCTCTCGCTCGTCACGAGTTGTGCTCGTTGACGGGCTTGGGTTGAGGCCTCCGGCCTTGTATTCCAAAGTCTAAATCCAGGCGTCGCAGCGGAGCTACTCCGGTTAGCCGCCGTGGCCAAAGCCCGTGACGAGCGGTAACGCCCTTTGATGGAAGTGACAGGGTGAGCTTCAGCTGGTTGGAATGTGCAGCTTTTGCCGTATTTTTATTCTCAAAATCCAAGCTATGCAATTCGTAGATGTAAAAAACGACGTTGCCTTTCGGAAGATTTTCGGCAACAAAAAAAAGACATTGATACTCATTTCCTTCTTGAACGCAGTTCTGCAATTGGAAGGGAAGCGGCGCATTGTGGCGGTCAAAATCGAAAATCCCTACCAGTTTCTACGGATTGCAGGGGAGAAAGCCAGCATCATTGATGTCCGGGCAACGGAAGACAGCGGCAGGCAGTTCGTTGTGGAGATGCAGGTGGCAGAACCGGACGGCTTCGACAAACGGGTGCAGTACTATACCTGCCGGGACTATTCGATGCAAATCACCAAGGGAGAGGATTATCCAAAGCTTAAGCCGACAGTCTTTGTCGGTATCCTGAATTTCTCCTACTTTGAAGGCACGGATTATCTTTCCTACCACTCGCTCTTGGATGAAAAGACTTATGAAAATAAGTTGAAGGACATCCGCTTTGCGTTCATCGAACTGACGAAGTTCAAGAAAAAAGAAAATGAGTTGAAGTCCTTGATTGACAAGTGGGCCTACTTCATCAAGAATGCTTCAAAATTGGAAGTGATACCTTCCAACGTGGACGATGAAGGCTTGAAAGAGGCTTATATGGATGCTGACAGGCACAATTGGAAAAAAGAGGAATTGATTGCGTATGATAATGCCTCGATAGCGGAACAAGACGAAAGAGGAAAGTTAATACATGCAAAGAAGGAAGGTAAAACAGACGTAGCGAAAGAGATGAAAAAAGAAGGTTTTGATAATGAAACTATCAAACGCCTTACTGGGCTTACCGACGATGAAATCAATGGAATATAAAATTGCCGCACATAGAATGTAAGCCCAAGCGTCGCTGGGCTTCGAGGCGGCGGGGTTTCACAGCGTGGGCTATGAGATGAGCGGGCTGCCGAGACCTACAGCAAGAACTTGAAAGGCCCCTGTCACACGCAGAAGCTGAGCATCGAGACGGAATACGACGATGGCTTTGATGTGGTGATAGCTGGGCCGCCCTCGCTGGCGCACCCCTTACCACTTCCATCAAAGAACGCTCTCGCTCGTCAAGAGCTTTGCTCGTTGACGGGCTTGGGTTGAGGCCTCCGGCCTCAGTTGTCCCCACTGTTGGCTGCCAAACTTCATCCCCCTCTCCCATTTTTAAAAAATCAAACAATACAACCATAAGCACCTTGTTAACCCCTTTAAAACTTGGCATAAATTTGGTGGAATTATGATTTTACAAATCTGTTTCACGCCGCTCGTTCTGTGCAAATGACCTCGTTCTCTAGTTAGGTGCCGACCCAACAGCGGGAAATTACATCATGGTGCCGCTCCCAACGACGGAGACCCAAGCCAAGGTAGTGGTGAAGCGAAAGATGACCGACCTGTTCGTATTCGAGGCGGAGGTGCAGTTGGTGAACGGCGTGGTGAACACGGCCATCACCAATATGAACGGCGAGGCGGAGTTCAAGCCCATCAAGCAGGGCTTGTACCAGTTCAAGGTGCTGGCACCGGGCTATAAGCCCTACCAGCTAGTCCAACTGCGGCTCTTGAAGGGCAAAATCAATCGGCTGGAAGTGGAACTGGAACCGGAGGAATAAGGGAGCCTTCCAGAAAAATTTAAACGGGGCGATGCCAGATGTATTGGCATCACCCCGTTTGTTTTAGTGGCAATTATTGATTGGATTAAGAAACTGTTTTAAAACAACGACCCCTGCCCCTTATCATCAAAATCAATCGTATCCCCCACATGCAATTTGTCGCTAGCGTCCACACTTGGAGTTTCCGGTGCCCCTTGTCCCGATTCGTTCCTCATCGGGATGTCCTCCCTGCGGTCGTCCAACTGCAAACTGCCAACTGTCGAACCCGCCTCGGCGGACAAGCTAACAACTGACTCCAACTCCTTCACCCCCAGCAGCTTCTGGTCGCTCAGGCGGTTGCCCATGGCCTTCCAGCCCTTCACGTCCATGAAATCGCCGAGGCTGACCTCGCCGTCCAGTTTTTTGCCCTTCACCTTCACGCTGTACTCTATGCGTGGGTTTTCTTTCACGCTGGCGAATAGCAACTTGGAGTTCTTGTGGTCGCTGAGGTAGCTGAACTTCTCGCCGAGCTTGGAGGTCTCGATTTTGAAGCGCTTGACCATCGTCCATTCCTTGTTGCCATCGAAATAAACGGCGTTCACCACCTGTTCCGGGTCGAATTTGCCGATGTGCAGCAGGTTGTTCACGTCGTAGCGGCGGGTGAGGTCGAAGTCGTTGAGTTCGTAGGTGCCGTCGTTCCAGAGCACCATGATGAGGTCGCCCGTGTCGAAAGCGCCGAGGTACTTGGCCCGCTCGTCGGTGGTGAGGCGGCCTGAGACTTCGTCCACATAGACCTTGATGGCGCCGATGGTGCTTTGCCCAGCCTCTTTCAGCTCCACTTTTTTAATGGCATATTTGGTCACAATATTGCCCTGCGAGCCACGGCCTTTTATCTCCAAATCGGCGAAGCCGTAGTCGAAAATCTTGATGCGGGCAGGGCTGCTAGGGCTGAGCGTTATCTTCACGAGTTCCGCCTCGCCGTTGGGGTTGGCGCTGAAGTACAGGCATTTCGAGTTCGGATTGCCCATCGTCAGGTCGTACTCCTTGTCACGGGTGATGGCCGTCACGTTAAAGCGCTTGGCCTTGCTCACCCCGCTTTTGGCGTCCACGTAAATCATATTGTAGGTCGTGCGCTCGTCGTTCTTTTTCCACACGTCCACATGGATGATGTCCTTGCCCACGAAGGTCTTGTCGGCAATGCGGGTGACGACCATCTTGCCGTCCTTTCGGAACACGATGATGTCGTCAATGTCCGAGCAATCGCAAACGAACTCGCCGTCCTTTTTCAAGCCCATGCCCACGAAGCCCTCCTTACGGTCCACGTAGAGCTTGGCGTTGTTGGCCACCACCTGCGACACTTGGATGGTCTCGAAACCACCCGAAATGGTGGTGCGGCGCTCCCGTCCCTTGCCGTATTTTTCGAGCAAATTGTTGAAATAAGCTATCGCAAACTCGGTGAGGTGCGCCAAGTGGTGCTCCGTGTCTTCGAGTTCCTCGATGAGTTTTTCGATGAGTTCATCCGCTTTGAAGCTGTTGAATTTCGAGATGCGCTTGATGCGGATTTCGGTCAAACGGGTGATGTCGTCGTCCGTCAACTCCCGGAAGAGCTTCAGCCTTTTGTCGCTCTCGCCTTTGTGGTCGGAAGGCGTTGCAATGTATTTGCGCAGCTCCCGATAAATGACAGCAATGACCTCTTCCCAACTCTCACACTCTTCTATTTGGTGGTAAATGCGGTTTTCGATGAAGATTTTTTCGAGGCTGGCGAAGAGCCATTTTTCCTCCAGTTCCTTGCGCTTGATTTCGAGTTCCTGCCGCAGCAAGTCCTTGGTGTTTTCCGTGGAAATGCGCAGGATTTCCTCCACCGTCGTGAAAATCGGCTTGTCGTCGGTGATGATACAGGCGTTGGGCGAGATGCTCACTTCGCAGTCGGTGAAGGCGTAGAGGGCATCAATTGTCACGTCGGGCGAGGTGCCGGGCATCAGTTCGATGGCGATTTCGACCTCGGCGGCGGTGTTGTCGTCAATCTTCTTGATTTTGATTTGGCCCTTCTCCACCGCCTTGCCGATACTCTCGGCGAGGGAGACGGTCGTCACGCCGTAGGGCAGTTCTTTTATCAGGATGATGTTCTTGTCCGCCTTCTCGATTTTCGCCCTGACCTTCACCTTGCCGCCCCGGTGGCCACTGTTGTAATCGGTCACGTCAATGCTGCCCCCGGTCATGAAATCGGGATAGATTTTGACGCTTTTACCCTGCAAAATATCAATACTGGCCTTGATTAGCTCGATGAAATTATGCGGCAAAATCTTCGTGCTGAGGCCCACGGCAATACCGTCCGTGCCCTGTGCGAGGATGAGCGGGAACTTCATCGGCAGGTTCACCGGCTCCCTTTTCCGTCCGTCGTAGCTGAGCGACCAGACGGTGGTTTGGTTGTTGAAGGCCACTTCCAGCGCAAACTTGGTGAGGCGGGCCTCAATATAACGGGAGGCCGCCGCCGAGTCGCCGGTGCGGAAATCGCCCCAGTTTCCTTGGGTGTCAATGAGCAGTTCCTTTTGCCCGATGTTCACGAGCGCATCGCCGATGGCGGCGTCGCCGTGCGGGTGGTACTGCATCGTGTTCCCGATGATATTGGCCACTTTGTGGTAGCGCCCGTCGTCCTTTTCGTACATGGCGTGCAGGATGCGCCGCTGCACGGGTTTCAGGCCGTCCTCGATGGCGGGCACGGCCCGTTCCAGGATGACGTAGCTGGCATAGTCGAGGAAGTAGTTCTCGTACATGCCGGAGATGGTGACGACGTGGCCTTCGGCGTGGCCGTTGGCGCCATTTGGGCCGGCGGTGCCGTCTGGGTTGCTATTTGGTGATATTGCCATTATGAGCTTTTCAAAATACCCGCAAAATTAACAATTCTTCCAATTCTATTTCAACAAAATGTTTTAAAAATAAAAACAAATCCGCTTTGTAGGGCCGACAAATCCAGCATTTTACTTTCAAATGTCAATCCACCGACCCAAACATCTACCAATTTTCCAAAATAAGTTTCTACCTTTCCCCCATTATTGAGAAAAAGCGGCCTAGGCAGCCGCAGCTACGCAGCAATCATCCGTCTCCTCACGTTGTAAAGCTGGCGATAACTCCAGCAGCGCCGTAAGGGGCACAATCAGCAAATTTGCATGGATATTGCACTAACCTTAACATCCGACAATTTATCCCATCGGGAAAGCCACCTGATAGATGCTTGTCTGCGCAAAGAGCGTTGGGCACAGAAGGCGCTTTACGAGGAGCATTATCCCAAGATGATGGGCGTCTGCCTGCGTTATGCAGGCAACCAGGACGAAGCGCTCGACATCATGCACGAAGGCTTTATCAAGGTGTTCAAGAACCTTGGAAAGTACGAGCCAGGCACTTCGCTCAACTCGTGGATTCGCCGAATCATGGTCAACACGGCCATTGATTACTACCGCAAGGTGGTGCGCCGCCGCACGGAGGACATCGAGACGGCCTATCACCTCAGCGTTCCGGACGCCGATGCGCTCTCGCAATTGACAGAACAAGAAATACTGGAAGCCGTACAGGCACTGACCCCCGCTTACCGGGCGGTTTTCAACCTGTACATACTCGAAGGCTACTCCCACAAGGAAATAGCCGACCTGCTCAACATCACCGAAAGCACCTCCCGTTCTAATCTAGTTAAGGCACGTACCAAGTTACAGGAAGCGTTGCTCCGCAAGAACCCCTCGCTGGGCATCGCAGCAGTCACCGACGAATCATCGCAATGAGTACAGAAAGGAACCTCGACGGGCAGATTAAACAAGCATTGGAAAACCTGCAGGCCAAATACGATGGCCTGTCGTGGGAGGTGTTCGAGCAGCGGCTTGAGCAATCGGACTCCGATACTAGTCCTAACGGCGCAGATGCTGCTGGGGCCGGTCCTTCGTTCGATGAGGTGATTGCTGGAAAACTCGGTCCTATCGAAGTGCCCATCACTGCATGTGATTGGAGCCTGATGGAAAAGATGATTGAAGCGGATGAAACCGCAGAAGTGATTGAAAATGAGGCGTTTGTTGACAATCTGCTCACCGAAAAACTGGAAAACTTCCAAGTAGCCTACCAACCCCAGCATTGGCAAATGATGGCCAATCGCTTGGAGGAGGAGTTCTTTGTACGCTACCATATCTTGCGTTGCAAAATTGCGGAGACTGCCCTGATGGCCTTTATTTTGTTCACCATTGCAAGGTTTGCACCTGCATTGCAAGGTACAATGGACAATCCGGCTGCACCCGCATTGCCTAGCGCCACTTGGCCAACGGCTCCTGCCTCAACACCGTTTTTGCCACAAAACATAAGCCCGACTGGCAGCCAAACTGCACCTATTGCGCAAGCGCAAACCGCCAAAAAGTCTAGTATAACTGTCTTCAATGGCCCTTTGGCGACCATCCGTGCTGCTAGGTTTTCAAAGGGAAAAGCAGCAGGAAATGTTGGCCTGATTGCTTCCACAGATGAAACTTTCGGCGGGGGGAATTTCCCATCCATCAAGCTGCCACAGTTGGGCTTTAAGTCCTTGAAATCCAGCCAGTTGCCCAGCAGCCTTTTGGAAAACATCCTTGAAAAGCGGTTTTTGCGTGCCAGCCTGCGCACACCGGGCATGGACAACCGCAATACCCTGATGCTTGCATCGCTGGATGGATTTGTTGAAAAGCCAAAATATGCTTGGGAAGTGCCGCAGTTGCTCCCGAAAGGCGCATTTTTCAATAAAGATTGGGCGTTTAGGATTAGCGCATTCACCACTACCGACGTCGCTTTTGTGCTGACGCCGCCCACCAAGTTCAGCATGTACGATACCCTTATTTCTGCTGGGTATGATACTACTTTGGCCTCTGGCTATGGTGGAGGTATTGCTGTCCATTTCAAGAAGCACAAATGGGAGGTGCAAACCGGTGCAACCTATTCTTTCAAGCGTTTTATGCCAAACACTCCGGCAGTTTTTGTTGAAACAGTCAACTATATCCTTCGCCGTGAGGAAGAGGAGTTTGAGGGTGTGCAGTTGAATGTGCTTCAAATTCCCGTCAACGTCAACTACCACTTCAAGGACCAAGGGAAATGGCGGGTTTACGGTAGTGTAGGTGCAGCTGGCCATCTGATTGCCACTACTTCCAACCAAGGCAAAGAATACGCCTCGCCAACCTCAGCCACCTTCGCAATTTTGCCGCCGTCCACCAACGCCACCGCACCCAGCGGAAAGGAAATTGCCACAGTTTTTCCAGCACCAATTTCCGAAGAACCAGAAGCTATTGCCAGCAAAACCGAAGCTAAAAGGTATCAAGATGGTTTCTTGGAAGGTGGACATTTCAGGAGCAATTTCTACCTCACGGCCAATATCGGCCTCGGCTTGGAGCGCTATGTATCGCCCCGTTGGAGCATCTTCCTCCAGCCCAATTATCAGCACCAGTTCCTCACGAACGGTGTGGGGGCAAACAGCGAACGATTCTACAATTTCTCCATACAATTTGGTACAAAAGTGGGCTTGAAATAAGCGATAAAACCAATCGGAAAGAAGGACTAGCAAATCAATCATTCGCCTAACTTTGCCGCCATGAACACTACTCGGACAAAAGTCGGCATACTTGGCGGCGGCCAATTGGGCAAGATGTTCGCCCTCGCAGCCCATAACTGGGATGTGGAAACTTGGGCGCTCGATGCTTCCCGCAGCTTCCCGACAGGCCCCGTCTGCTCCCATTTCGTGGAGGGCAATTTCAATAATTTTGAGGATGTTTATGCCTTCGGCAAACAGGTGGATGTGCTCACCATCGAAATTGAACACGTAAATACGGAGGCTTTGACGCAATTGGAAGCGGAGGGTGTGAAAGTACACCCAGCACCCGCTGCGCTCAAGCTCATCAAAGACAAAGGGCTTCAAAAGCAGTTTTACCAAAAACATGGAT
Source organism: Saprospiraceae bacterium (assembly GCA_020848965.1). GTDB lineage: Bacteria > Bacteroidota > Bacteroidia > Chitinophagales > Saprospiraceae > UBA6168. The sequence continues at coordinate 2,015 of JADLHE010000157.1, read as the reverse complement.
TGCCAACTTCCGATTTTCAGTTGTTTGAAAGCGGCGAGGCAATCGAAGCTGCATTGCGCAGCGGCCAAATCAAGTACCCATTTGTGCAAAAAAGCCGCACGGCTGGCTACGACGGAAAGGGCGTAGCGGTCATAAAATCCGAAGCTGACCTGCCGTTGCTGCTTCCAGATGCCTCGGTGGTGGAGGAGCTGGTGGTCATTGAAAAAGAACTTGCCGTCATCGTTGCCCGCAATGAAAACGGCGAAGTTCGGGCTTTCCCAGCCGTGGAAATGGAGTTCAATCCGGTTGCCAATTTGGTGGAGTTCCTCGTCTGCCCAGCCGATATTGAGCCAGCCATTGAACTGGCTGCCGAACAATTGGCATTGGATACGGTTTCTGCTTTTGGCGTTTGCGGGTTATTGGCAGTCGAATTGTTTTTAACGAAAGATAATCGCCTGTTAATCAATGAAGTAGCGCCCCGGCCCCATAACAGTGGGCACCATACCATTGACAGTTGCTATACTTCGCAATTTGAGCAACACCTGCGGGGTATCTTGAATTTGCCCTTGGGCAGCACCAAAATGAAGACCGTTTCTGTGATGGTTAATTTGTTAGGGGAACCCAATCACGTTGGCCCCGTACAATACGACGGCTTCGAGGAGTGCGTGGCAATGGAAGGGGTGAAAATCCACCTTTATGGAAAGGCCGAAACCAAGCCTTACCGTAAAATGGGGCACGTGACCGTGCTGGCTGAAAACGCTGAGGCTGCAAAGGCCAAGGCAAGATTGGTTCAAAAAAAATTAAAAGTAGTTTCGATCCCATTATGAGTAAAGTGAAAGGTGGAATTAGTGCAGCAGAGCTGAACTTCATGATTTCTTTTTGGCAACGAATTGCTGAGGAATTTGCAGAAACAGAGAGCTTGATTTTTGAATGGCAAAATTATATGGACACCCGACGAGTGATTGAAAGTGCGCTTGCTGCTTTGCCAGAAGATAAAAAGGCCGATATTGAATCGAATATCAGGGCCTTCGATACGGTTTTAATGGGTAAAACCTTTGAAATCAACGAGAGCATTTGGTCGGATGGCGCCGAGTCGGAAGACGATTATGACCGTGAAAAACATTGGTATTATTACCGCATGAACGAGCCAGTTTTTCAAGCAGAAACTGGGCGTTTCACCAAAAAATGAGTTTCAAAAACCTGGATTCCGACTTCGGTAATCCGAATTCCGAAATCCCTACCTGCCGGAAAGCAGGCCAAATCTGAAATCGAAATGGTTAGCATTATTATGGGAAGCGACTCCGACCTGCCCGTCATGCGGCAGGCAGCGGACATACTCGGCGAACTCGGCGTTGCCGTGGAGGTTACTATTGTATCCGCCCACCGGACACCGGACCGGATGTTCGAGTTTGCAAAAAATGCCCACCAACGTGGCGTAAAAGTCATCATCGCCGGGGCGGGTGGCGCAGCGCATTTGCCGGGCATGGTAGCCTCTTTGTCGCCGCTGCCAGTGATTGGTGTCCCCGTAAAATCCAGCAATTCCATTGATGGCTGGGACTCTATCTTGTCCATCCTTCAAATGCCGAACGGCGTACCCGTGGCCACCGGTGCCCTGAACGCCGCCAAGAATGCGGGCATCCTTGCTGCGCAAATACTTGGCACCAGCGACCACTTGCTGTTGGAGCGCATCGTTCAATACAAACAAAAATTGGCAGACGAAGTGGCCACAAAATACAAGCGGCTCGAAATCACGGGGTACGAAGCTTATTTGGAGAAGGATTAATTTCTTGCCCATCAAAAAAGGGGTATCGGTCGGCTTTAGCCGACCGATACCCCTTTTTTTTGTTTAGTTGTTGGCCGCCAAAAGAGGTCAACAACTAAACAAAAAAAAGACCGCCAAGCTGCCGTTCACAGCTGGCGGTCGCACCCAGAACATACATGAGAAAACTATTAATATTGGGGTTGATTGGGGCTGGTTAATTGGGGCACTTCATAGTGAGAGCGAGAAAACAGTCGGGCGGATGGGTTCATGGTTT
>JADLHE010000156.1 GCA_020848965.1 Saprospiraceae bacterium | reverse complement strand
ATAATTGAATAAAGCGATTCATTACCTTGAACTGGCAACTCCTGACCATTACAACTCAACCAACCTTCAGGGATGTAATTTCCAGCGAACATCCTGATTTCTCCTATAAATTCTACCATGACTATTCAGTTTATGCGTTAATTAAAAGGTTCATTTTAAAGATTATTTACGAGCAGGATAATCACCCATAGCGCAAATCATGAAACTGATGCAAAGTGAAGGCATTTTATTCTCCATTGCCTCAGCCAAGCCAGAATTGCTGGTATTCCCCGTAATTGCACTTGCATTGAAATACTTCGTGGTGCCAGCGGTGCCACTGAATTTCGCACTGGCGTAACTAAAGTCTGAGCCAGTATTGCCCGGATAACAATCTTTTGGAATGGATTGCCTGCTGGCAGCAGGTGTGTTGACACTGCTGCATTTGACCTTGCTGGTCAAAATAGCATGAGTATGGGGTGGCAAGTGTTTTTCTTCGAGTAAAACAGTGTTTGAGCCACCAGTTCTGCCCAATTGAAGCTTATCGTTTGGGTGAACGGCCAACCTGCCCCTCATATCGGGCAATCTAAAAATCTTCATGCCATCGCCGCCAAAATTTGAACCGATGATGGAATACAAAGCCGTAAATGAATCTATTCGCATTTCTTGTCCTTCACATAGCCACCAGCCTGGGGGAGCAAAATTCCCAGCAAACATTCTGATTTCGCCTATTGTGCCATTATCTTCCATAATATCAAAATTTTGAATGGTGAAAAAAGCCTAGGCAATTGTGGAACAAAATACCCCTCAATTAGCCCAGGTCTGATTGTTGTTGTTTTCAATTGTAGAATTATTCAGGATATTTTATGGCATTACTTTTTGCCTTGCTATACACCCTAACAATTATCGAAGTAGCCGCACGCTCACTGCGTTCTTGCCTTTTCGGCCCATTTCCACTTCAAAACTGACCCTGTCACTTTCCCTGACAGTTTCCTCCTCCAACCCACTGATGTGGAAGAAGATTTCCTCTTTGCTTGCATCGTCCACGATATAGCCGAAGCCTTTGCCTGCATTAAAGGATTTGACGGTTCCTGTTTGCATTTTTGGATGGATTTAAAGATGAATTATTTCCCGCCGTTGCTGGCAGGCACAGACTCCTGCGTCGGTGGTGCTTTTACTTCGCCTTTGATGGTGAGCGTGTGAGTGGAATCCGTCTCATTCGTCGTCAGGGTTACCTGTTTATTGAAATTCCCAACCCGCTGCGTATCATAACGCACGTCAATATAGGCGACCTCACCCGGCATGATGGGTTCTTGCGGGTAGGTCGGTACTGCACAGCTACAGGAGCCTTTGCCACTCTTGATGATGAGCGGCTCGTTGCCCGTATTGGTAAACTTGAAATGTCGGATGGGGTCGGCACCTTTTTCAATCACGCCATAGTCAATAGTGGTCTTTTCAAAAGTCATGACCGGACCTTGTGCGCTTACTGTCATTGTGCCAAAGGCTAGAAATCCGAGTACAAAAAGAATCTGTTTCATTGAATGATATTTTGTTGTTGAAAAATGAGATTTCATTTGCAAGGCTTAGAATGCATCGTAGCCTCTCCAGCCATTAATTTAATGATGTTACAAATAAGCAGTTTTCAGTGGAAAACACCATCATTTATAGCGTTACAATAACGTTACAATGAAAAACTGGCTAAATAAATCACTGTAAGTCAATGCATTAGCTTTCGCAAAATAGTGATGAGTGAATAGTGATGAGTTAGGAGTTAGGAGTGATGGGTTGTGAACGAATTACACTCATCACTCCTAACTCATCACTCATCACTAATCCACTTACCGCTCGTTCTTGATTTTGTCCGCAATGCCTTCCACCCAATCGAAGACATCGCCAGCCTTGCCGTTCGGGTCGGGCACGACGCCTTCCCGGAAATTGAAGCCACTGCCCATGCCGAAATACTTGCCGAGGTTCTCCGGCGTCTCGTCCATGCTCCATTCGCTTTCTATCAGGAATACCCAGTAGCTGTTGCCATTGCCCTCCGCCATGCCCACGCCAATGCTGTAGGCGGACGCCCGCAAGAGGGTGTAATTGTGGCCAGGGCTTTTTTTCCAACCTTCCACCACCGAGGCGGGTGAAAGGTTTTCCGGCCCCTTGAACAGGTTTTCCATGATGCCAGTGAAAGGCGGCGTGGTGGCAGCAGTATAAAGCAAGTTCCACCGTGGCCAGAAACCGTCCTTGATGGCGCGCACCATCGGGCCGTTGATGCCATTGGGGTCCTTTTGGTGGTGAGCCTTGTCGTAGTTGTACTCACCGGAGGCGAATTTCTCAGCGGTGGCCTGTGCGGCGTTCATCAGGTCGGGGTTCACTTCCAGTTGGACGTTCCCCTTCGTCGAATTGGGCGCTGCGATGAGGCAATTGCTCGGCGACCAGTTGGCGATGTTCGTATTGTATTTGCCGGAATTACGGTATTCGTTGATGAGGCGAATCACTTCGTCCTTGGAATCGGCAGCACTTGGCCGGGCATTCCAGCTAAATGCGGTTAAGATTAAAACTGCAATAAGAAGGATAGCTGAACCGGCAGCTATACGTGTTGGATGGTTTGAATTTTTCATTGAAAGGTATTCTATTAATAAATGATAAAAGGAGGAATATGGATATTATTCCCGCCTCAATTAATTGTTTGCTGGTTTAAAAGAATCCAGTGCTGCCTGCATCGTTTCCGAGTTTTTCAGGATGGAATTCTTTTCGCCAATGCCGAGGTAAATCGTGAAGTTTTGGTTGCTCTCGCTTTGAATCAACAAGGAGCTGATAAACACGGGCGTGTCATTGTCCTTCACGACGGCCGTGCCGTCAATGGTTTGGATGGTAAGCCCATTGCGCTGCGACTCTGAAAAAGCTTCTGGCAAAACAATGTCCTTCAGGGCTGCATCAAAGCCTTTTCGGGCAATGGAAGCTGCCTCGTTTATATCAGAAGTGCTGGTTTGGATAACCATCAACACGATGTTTTCATCGGGTGAAGTGACCGTCATCATCTCTGCCTCTTTTTCCCATTTCCATTTTTTTGGAAAACTGAACCCAATGCCATTTAATTCGGCATATTCCGTGGTTTCGGCGGGCACGTGCACAGGGGCTGGCGTTCCCACCTTGCGGCGTAGTGCAATTTTGCCCATTCCGCAGCCTTTCCAAATGCCTTCGAGGTATTCATAGTCGCCTTCCACCCGGTAGTTCAGCGTGGCGTCGTTCATGCAGTAGCCATAGCCGAGATTTTTCTTGGTGCTGTATTTCAGCACTTTGCGGTTCTCGTCCCATGTAACTGCGATGCTCATCTTGCCACGGCTGCCGCCGCTCATGATATTGTAAAAACCATCGTTGGCATCGTTGTTCGTAGCGTTTATTTCAATTTCAAGGATATAACGGGAATAAGCGGGCGTCCATTTATCCGTATCCCAATTATATTGGATTTTATCGGGGTTGACCGTACCGGTGTTGAAATTGAGCATACCCTGCCAGCTTCCGGTCACGTCTTGCGCCATGAGTTGCGCAGCAAAAACAAGGATAAACACTTGTGCAAAAACAAATGCAATTGATTTTTTCATTGATGAAAAAGGATTTAAATGGTTTTAAAAATTGGTAAATCGTTAAAAGGTCTTTACCAGTGTCATCGGCCCAGCAGAATCCACCGACTGGAACTCCAGCACGATTTCGTCTGGGCTGTTCACGGTCACTTTCCAGGTGTCGGTATTGCCATGAATGCCCTCCGTTGAGAAGGTATAGACATTGTCTTCCCGCATCACAAACTTGAAGTATTGATTGGTCTTTTTATTATCGGGCGTCACGTAGGTATAGGTGCCT
>JADLHE010000155.1 GCA_020848965.1 Saprospiraceae bacterium | reverse complement strand
GGACGCGGCGTATTTTCAATTGAAAATCAGCCGCTTCCATTTTACAAATGTTCGTAATGTAGATAAACTTTTGCCATTCGTTAAAACTTAATCTCCACCACTTCCGAAGTCGGGTGTGCTTGGCAAGTCAGTATAAAGCCTTGCTTGATTTCGCTCTCGTCAAGCGCATAACAGGCGTCCATTTTCACTGTACCTTTCACCACTTTGGCCATGCAAGTAGCACAAGCACCGCTCGTGCAAGAGTAGGGTGCATCAGCCCCGGCGTCAATGACCGCAAAAAGAAGGTGCTTGCCCTTTGTCACGGTCGTTTCAATGACCTTTCCATCCAAGTGGGCGATGAGTTTGGCACCGTCCATTACCCCTCCGGCGGCGACAGGCGTGGCACTTGGCGAGGCGGAGAAATATTCGTGGTGGATGTTTTTCTTGTCAACGCCACGGTCGAGCAGGGCTTTCTCCACGGCGTCAATCATGCCACCAGGGCCGCAGAGGAAAAACTCCGAATCCTTGTGGCGGGGCGGGTGTTCTTCCATGAATTTACGGAACATAGCGGCATCAATGCGCCCAGTTTTGCCCGTCCAAGTGGGTTTTCCTTTTGAAAAAAGACCACCCAAGCCCTTTGCTTTCTCCAATTTGGGCTGACTGAGTGCGTGTTCCACATGGAGTTGGCCATCGTAGCGCTTTGTGAGTGCATCCAGTTGGTTTTTGAAAATGATTTCATCCTCGTTGCGGCTGCCAAAAAGCAGGAAAACGAAGCTCATCGGCTCGGCTTCCAGTACCGTTTTCAGGATGGACATGAGCGGGGTAATGCCGCTGCCTGCCCCTACGAGGTAGTAGTTCTTCTTGTTTTCGTCGTTCAAGTCCGTGAAAAAACGGCCATCGGGTGTCATCACGTCCACCACGTCGCCCACCTTTATTTTATCGAAAATATGGTTGGAGACCTTGCCGCCCTTCACCCGCTTGACCGTGACGCTCAACCCAGCCTCCAACGGGCTACTGCACATGGAATAGCTGCGGCGCTCTTCCTTTCCGCCCAGCATGAAGCGCAGCGTGAGGTATTGGCCTTGGGTGAATTTGTATTGCTCCGCAAGTTCGGCTGGCACCTCGAAGGTGAGCGTTACCGTGTCGGCGGTTTCGGGGGTTACTTGCTTTACAGTCAGGTTATGGAAAGATTTGCTCATTTTTTTGAGTTGATTTGGGTTGATATGGGTTGGTGAGCTTGATATTTTGGGGCAGCTTCATCTGAGCAATCAACCCTTATCAACCTCCTAAACTTTTATCAACCCGCAAAAGTAAGGAGGTGAAACAAAAAAGCCGCCCCCCAGTTCGGGAAGCGGCTTTTTTTGTTTGCCGAAAATGTGGGTCAGAACTTATGCGTTATGCCAACACGGTAGATTAATGGCGATGCAAATGACTCGGCAGGTTGGTTGACATTGTATAGTACCAAAAACTCATAGCCCCAAAGACCACCGCTAGTGTATCCAGCCCCAACATAGACATTGTTGTAGGAAAGGCGACCTGTAATGATATTGCCTTTATTGTCAATCTCTATCTGGTTGTCACCGTCAGGATCTACAGATTCTGCGTTTTGATACTCGTATTCAACATGGCCGAAGAAGTTCTGAAATGGTTTAACCCTAGCGAAAACGCCCATATTATAAGAAATTGGCGAAGACTTGAACACCGGGCAACCAACGCAAGCCGATACTTTTATTTTATTCAGCTCGAAACCGACCCTAGGGCCAAGAGATACCACATCGTTCAGCAATTTATAGCCAACCATTGGAGACAAGCCAAAAACGAACTGGCTTTGGGTGTTGCCTCCTGCAAAGCCTAGATTGAAATTGCCGCCATACCAGAGCTTGTTGGCAAAGCCGCTGTCGTCAAAATACTCGTCCGTTTTCGATGATTTCTTTTTGCCTTTTTTCTGTGCGAAGGCATCGTGTTGGAAGGCCACCGTGAAGAACAGGGCCAGAAAACTGAACAACAAGAATTTTTTCATAGAGCTTAGATTTTTTTGTGGTGGACGGCCAACGATGGTCGGTGGACGGCTCCAGCCAGTTTTTATTTTCTTGGTAAAAAGAAAACGGTCAAGGTTGCTTCGTGTTGAGACTGAACAGGTGCAAATTTGTTACAAAAACGCTAATTTTTCATGCCACGCTTTCTGGCTCCCAATCCGCAACCGTATCACGCTTGCAATTTCGGCCCGTAGGCCAAATCCCCAGCATCGCCGAGGCCAGGCACAATATACGATTTGGCCGTCAGTTCTTCGTCAATGGCCCCTGCCCAGATGCCTGCCTGTGGCAATGTGCGCCGAATATGGTCAATGCCCTGCCGGGAGGCAATTGCCGTGACAACATGCACCTGCGAGGGCACGCCGAACTTGCGCAAGGCTTCAAGGGCCAATGCCACTGAGGCACCGGTCGCTAGCATTGGGTCGCAAAGGATGAGAACGCAGTCCTGCAAATTGGGGCAGGAAACGTATTCCAGCGCAATCTCGAAGCTGCCGTCCTTGTGGTGGCGGCGATAGGCGGAAATGAATGCGTTTTCGGCATCGTCGAAATAATTCAACATGCCTTGGTGCATGGGCATTCCCGCCCGCAGGATGGTCGCCAAGACGATGCGGTCGGCGGGCAGGCTGTGGTGTGCCACGCCAAGCGGCGTCTCCACCGATTGGGCTTGGTAGTTCAGTTTTTGGCTGATTTCATAAGCCATCACCTCGCCCAGCCGCTCCAAATTGCGCCGAAAGCGCATCCGGTCCTTTTGGATGTGTACGTCCCGCAGTTCGGCCACGAAGCGGTTGGTCAAACTGTTTTTATCGCTCAGGTTTACAACCATAAATCTTTGTTTTTCGCTGATTTTGAATCATCAAAACCAGTGCGGCAAATGTAGGAAAATACGGCGGACGGCCTACGGCCCACAGCAAGTAGGCGTTCGGAAAATATTTCGAGATGGGAAGGAAATACGCCGCACGCCTAGCCCAAAATGCAGTCCGTCTGCCACCCACCGTCCACCGTCCACCGTCCACCGCCCGTCGTCCACCGTAAAAAATGCTTTTTTTGTCCAACAAAATGAGGCGGTGGAAGATAGACGGTGTAATTTCAGCCCTCGCAAAAAAATACCATGCAATACAGTGAAATTATAATGATAGCCTTGCGCTCGGTGCGGAGCAACCTGCTCAGGGCCATCCTCACCCTCATGATAATCGCCCTCGGCATCATGGCGTTGGTGGGCATCCTGACGGCCATTGACAATATGGTCTTTTCCCTCAACGACAATTTCAGCGGCTTGGGCGCCAATTCGTTCACCATTTACCCCAAAGGCCAGGAACTGAGCGGCTCGGAGGGTGGTAGGCGGCAAAAGCTCGGCGAGTCCATTTCGTTGAAGCAGGCACTCGATTTCAAGGAGCGCTTCGACTTTCCGGCTAGGGTTTCCGTTTCGGTGGATTGTACAGGGAATGGCACCATCAAGCATGGGGACGAAAAGACCAATCCGACCGTGCGGGTGGTGGCCATTGACGAGAACTATATCGAGGGCAAGGGGCTGGAAATCGGGCATGGCCGTATCTTCACGGGCCAGGAAATCCTCAATGGCGGCAACAAGGCCATCATCGGCTCCGATATTGTAAAAACGCTTTTCAACGATAAACCAGAGCGGGCGCTGAACAAGGTGATTGCCGTAGGCAACGTGCAGTTCAAAGTGGTGGGCGTGCTGAACAGCAAAGGCTCTGCCATGAACCAGAACGAAGACCGGGTGGTGCTCATCCCGCTGCTGGACGGCAAACGCTACTACGCCAACCCCAACCAGAACTACAATGTGATGGTGAGCCTGAACGATGCCACACAGATGGAGCAGGCCGAGTCTTACAGCATCGGCATCTTTCGAAGCGTGCGCCACCTCTTGGCCCGCCAACGGAACGATTTTGAAATCTTCAAGAGCGACAGCCTAGTGTCCATCATCAAGGAGAACACCACCAACCTGCGGGCCGCCGCCGTGGCCATCGGCCTGATGACGCTGCTCGGTGCCGCCATTGGCCTGATGAACATCATGCTCGTATCGGTGACGGAGCGCACCCGTGAAATCGGCATCAGTAAATCGCTCGGTGCTACCCGCAAGAACATCCTGTGGCAGTTCCTCACCGAAGCCATTGTTATTTGCCAAATGGGCGGTGTGGTGGGTATCATCCTTGGCATCTTGGCTGGCCTCCTTGTCACGATGGCCATGGGCGGCAATTTCGTTATGCCTTGGAACTGGATTGTGATGGCCATTATCGTCTGTACGCTGGTAGGGCTTGGTTCGGGCATCTATCCGGCGATGAAGGCGTCAAAGCTGGACCCGATTGAGGCGTTGCGGTATGAGTGAGAAAACTGATAAACAAAAGGCCCGGCTGAATGCTGGGCCTTTTGTTTATTCAATGTCCTGATGTTACATCAATTATTTTTTTAGCCAACCTTTCATCCCTTGGCACCAACTCCACCGCCTTTTCCATCCATTCCACTGCTTTTGCGGGTTCGTTTTTAGCACGGTAATAAATGGCCAAATGCGTGGCTGAAAGGGTATCGGGCTGTAGCTGCCAAGCCTCAGTCATGGCCGTGATAGCGGCATCGGTCTGGCCCTTTTGATGTTGGGCATCGGCTTGGGCTTGCAGGGCGTATTGCAGGCCCAATTTTGACTTGGGGTCTTGTGGGGATAGCTTGAATGCGGCCCTGTAAGAAGCTACGGCTGCATCAAATTCCCCCAGATAATAGGAGCAGGCACCGTGGGCAAGGTAGGCATCGTAGTAGGTAGGATGGTGGTCGAGGGCCGTTCGTAGGTGCTGCTGCGCTTTTGCCAACAGTTCTTGGCGTTTGGTGGGGTCTTTATCTTGAAGCCCCTTTTCAAGCAACTGGGTGCCATAATCGCTGTTCAGCTTTGGGCTGCCCGTGGAGGTATGGATGTCAGTACCTAAAAGTGTTGCATTGTCTTTCCATGCGGGGTTGCGGAGCAAGGTGAGCAGGATGAAAACGACCTTGGCCACCACGAAAAATGGTACTAAGCGCTTCGTCGCATACTTATCAAACAGCAGCTTGCCACCAGCCACGGCGGCGATGCAGAACCCCACCGAAGGCAGGTACAAAAACCGCTCGGCCATAAATGCCCCAATTGGGAACAAAATATTGGCCGTAAGGCCAATCGTCAGCAATAGGAACACAATGCCAAAACCCACTGCCGAATGAAGTGGATTGTCAGCTTGTTTGCGCAGCGAAAAAATGCCAATAAACGCCGTCACTGCCAAGGCCAGCAAACCAAACCATACGGCGGGACTTGCGCACGACTGCAATTGCAGGTGGTAATAATCGGAGGTGAGCGGATGGGGCAGTGCAAGCAGCCGTAGCTGATAGCCCAAGGTGTATAGAACGGTCGCAGCCCGTTCCATTGCCGAGCAAGGCAGCCAAGCACTACCGTTCCATACCAAAAACGGGTTGTTCAGCGGGTCGGCGGACATGGTTGGGCCACCAGCTTCCGAGGAGGTAACTGCCGCCCGGATTATCAGGAAGGCAGTCAAAGCAAGGTAGATTGGAATGCCTTGTCGCAAAGCGCCCATAATGCTAGCTTTCCTAAAAACAACCAATGAAAACGGTACTAGTATGGCTAACAAAACGGCGTTTTCCTTGGATAGGCAAGCAAGGAAAAACAGCAGCCCAGTCAGTGGCCAAGACCATTTTTTACCAGTATCATAAGCCCGGAGCGTGGCCAGCCATGCGCCCAACCCGAATAGCAGGGCCAGTTGCTCGTCGCAACTTTTGATATTGGCCACCACCTCGGTATGCACGGGATGCACGATGAAAAGCCCAGTCGTTAGTCCGGCGAGCAAGGTGCCTTGCGGCAATGCGGTAAACAAGTTGCGGAGCAACACGAAGAGCAGCACGCCCGTGAGCGCATACAGCAGCACGGCCAGCACATGGTAGGGCAGCGTATTTTCACCAAAAATGCTGTAAAAAACAGCGAAGACTGCCAAGGAAAGCGGGCGATAGCGGCCACCTGGTAGGGAGTTTTCCTGCCCTGCCAAGCGGCTATAACCAGCGAAAGTATCGTGAGAAAAAATATCGTAAATGCCCGACCAGCCCTGTTTCACGTAGTCGTTCTGCGTGATGACGATTTGGTCGTCCAGCACGAAGCCGTGCCCCAATGTGTTGGCATAAAGCGCCAAAGCCAATACGAACAAGGCCAGCGCAGGGAGGTATTTTTTGTCGAAAAAAGACATAGGTTTTAATTGATAGGATTACTCAAAGCAATCCTATCAATACGCCATAAATAAACTGCTACACCCTTTCCAAAATCAGCGCCGAAGCCCCTCCCCCGCCATTGCAAATGGCAGCGAGGCCGTAGCGTCCATTGCGTTGTTGCAGCACGTTGTTCAGCGTCGTGACGATACGGGCACCGGACGCCCCCAATGGGTGGCCGAGCGACACCGCCCCGCCGAACACGTTGGTCTGGTCGTGGCTGATTTCCATGAGCTTTTCAAAGGCCAACGTTACCACGCTGAATGCCTCGTTTACTTCGTAAAAATCAATATCATTCTTCGTCAAACCTGCCCGCTTGAGCGCAAGCGGAGCGGCCACGGTAGGCGAGGTGGTGAACCAAGCTGGCTCCTGCTCGGCATCAGCGACGGAGGCGATGCGGGCGAGGGGCTTCAGACCGAGTTCCTTCAGCTTTTTGCCGGAAACCAGCACCAGCGCCGAAGCGCCGTCGTTGATGGTGGAGGCATTGGCGGCAGTCACCGTGCCGTTCGGGGTGAAGGCGGGGCGCAGGCCGGGTATCTTGTCGAACATGACCTTTTTGTACTCCTCGTCCTCACCAATGAGCACGGGGTCGCCCTTCTTCTGTGGGATGGCCACGGGTACGATTTCGGATTTAAAAAAACCAGCGTCCGTCGCAGCGGCGGCCCGCTTGTAACTGTCAATGGCGAAGGCGTCCTGTGCCTCCCGGCTGATGCCGTACTGCTCAGCGGTGCGGTCGGCGAAGATGCCCATGGCGCACTGCTCGTAGGCATCGGCGAGGCCGTCCTTTGCGAGACCGTCAATGAAGGCGCCATCGCCGTACTTGTAGCCCCAGCGGGCGTTGGGCACGTAGAACGGGGCCTGCGACATATTTTCCATACCGCCCGCTACCACGATGTCGTTGTGACCGAGCATGATGCTTTGCGATGCAAACATGATGGACTTCATGCCGGAGGCGCATACCTTGTTCACGGTGGTGCAAGGCACGTTGTCGGGGATGCCAGCGGCACGGGCGGCCTGTCGGGCAGGGGCCTGGCCGAGGTTGGCGGACACGACATTGCCCATGATGACTTCCTCGACTTGGTCGGCGGAAACGCCAGCGGCTGCGAGTGCGCCCTTGATGGCGGCTGCTCCCAATGCTGGTGCGGCGATGCTGGAAAGAACGCCGCCGAAACTGCCCAATGGCGTGCGCACGGCGGAAACGATGAAAACTTCTTGCATGATTTGGTTGTGATTTGATTAGGAAACGTTGGGTTTTAGGATTGGGTTTCGCCTTTGGCTCAACCGCTTTTATTTAACACCGAGGCACAGAGGTCGCAGGAGTTTCAATTGAGTGCCACGCTGTACCTTTGTGTCTCCGTGTTTAAAAGTCCGCAAAAGTAAGCACCTTGTCACGCTGGCATTAACTTTTCTACGGCTGCCAAATTTGATTTGAGTTCTTTGGACAAAGAGGTCGCTTCGTCCGATTGCTTGAGGTAGGCGGCCAATCGCTGGATGAAATGCTCCATGTCATTGTAACTGAGGTCGGCGAGCATCATTTCTGCGAGCAATTCTTTGAAAAGTTTGCGTTTGATGCCATTGTACTGCTTGACCATAAAAACCGATACTTCATCTTTGTGGCGCACATGAAGTTCTATCATGGCTTGGGTCTTGTTGATTTCATCAATAATCCCTTGGATTTTATGTCCCTTGAATTCGTTCATTGCTCAAAATTTGATTTTGATGATGCCCTTAGGATAACGTAACCCATTGTCATCAGGCTTAGAGTAACCAAAAATATCCTTCCAATATGCTTCATCACTGACCGCCCTTTCGTGGTAGCGATGGTTCCATTTGCAGGTGGCGGCAAAATGCAAATCGGTGTCGTAGCTGCTTTTCCCAATTGAATAAAAACGGTCAAGCACTGCTAATTTTCGTGCAAATTGGTCGTATTCGATGAAACTTACCACATCAATATCTCCCGGATACAGTTTTTTGGTAGTGAAACTGCCATTGACCCATTGAAAAAATGGAATACCCAAGGCGGCACGAAAGTCCTCCATTAACCGCAAGTAGTTGGTAAACAATTGTTTGCGATGGCCGCTGTCTTCCATTGCCTCGACAAAAGTCTGTTCAAATTCTCCCAAAGTCATCTCAATAACTTCATAAGGATGAACATAGCCTTTCTCATCAAATGTAATCATAGGGGCGTTTTGTGTTTTCCTGTTCCAAATATAATTTCTTCTCTTGAAAAACCACTGCTTTGGCTGTTACATACCCCCCACCAATTCCAAAAACGCATCCTCCGTCAAAATCGTCACCGTGCCCAGCGCAGTCGCCTTTTTCAGCTTGCTGCCAGCGTCTTCGCCCACCACGAGGTAGTCGAGGTTGCCGCTCACGGCACTGATGTTCTTCGCCCCGGCGGCTTCGGCCTTGGCTTGGGCTTCCTTGCGGCCCATTTTCATTAATGTTCCGGTAAACAAAATCGTCTTCCCGGCCAGTGGTGCGTCGGCGCTGACGGCCTTCGGGCGGTCTTCGTCGGTTTGGGTGAAATTGACGCCGAGCGCCTCCATTTCCCGAAGGATGGCCACGTTTTTTTCATTCTGAAAGAACCGGATGACGTTGTGCGTCAGCACTGGCCCGATGTCCTTGATTTGGCGGAAACGCTCCTCGTCCCAGCCCGCCAAGTCCATCACGTTTTCGATTTCGGCGGCGAGTATTTTGCCCGCCTTGATGCCCAAATGGTGGATGGTCAAGCTGTGCAACAGGCGATGGATGGGGTTTTTCTTCGCCTTGTCAATGGCCATTTGCAGGTTCTTCGCCGATTTTTCACCAAAACCTTCCAGCTTCGCAATGGCCTCATAATCAAGGCGATAAATATCGGCGATGCTGTGCAGCCAGCCGAGGCGGTAGAACCGCTCGATTTGGCTCTCGCCGAAGCCGTCAATGTCCATCGCATTCTTGGAGACGTGATGAATCATGCGCTGGATGAGTTGCGCTTCGCAATCGGGGTTCTCGCAGCGCCAAGCGGCCTCGTCCTCGGCTCGCACCAGTTCCGATTTGCAGACGGGGCAGTTCGTCGGGAAAACAATCTCCCGCTCCGAGCCGTCCCGCAGTTCCTCCATCGGCTTCACGATGTACGGAATCACGTCGCCCGCCCGTTCCACCAGCACGGTATCGCCGAGGCGCAGGTCTGTGTTTCGGATAAAATCCTCGTTGTGAAGGCTCACCGAAGAGACCGTCACGCCCGCCAGCGCCACGGGTTCCAGCTTCGCAACGGGCGTGATGCTGCCCACTTTGCCCACTTGGAACTCCACGTTGAGCAGCTTCGTGGTCGCCTGCTTCGCCTTGAATTTGTAGGCGATGGCCCAGCGTGGATGGTGCGCCGTGCTGCCTGCCCGCTGTTGCAGTTCGAGGCTGTTGGCCTTCACCACCATGCCATCTATTTCGTAGGCGTACTGCTCCCGTTTGTTCTGCCAGTCGTTGCAGAAGGTGGCGACTTCGGCGATGTTTGGACAGACCTTCCTTTCGCCCAAGCCACTGTTCACCGGGGCGTGCTGCGGTATTTTGAAACCAATTTGGCCGAGCAGTTCAATGAGGCTATCGTGGGTTTTGAAATTGCCCAAAACGCTGTTGCCCGCTGCATCCACGGCGTAGCCGACTTGGTAAACAAACGCCTCAATGCGGCGGCTGGCCGTTTCCGAGGGGTCTTTGGTGCGCAGGCCGCCCGTGGCAGCGTTGCGGGGATTGGCGAAGAGGGTATCGCCATCGGCGGCCCGCTGTTCGTTCATTTTTGTGAAAACATCCTTGCGGATGAGCGCCTCGCCCCGCAGTTCTGCCTTGGCGATGCCGAATTTCGAGAACTCTGCCCGCAGCGGAACGGAGCGCAGGGTGCGGATATTGGCGGTGATTTCGTCGCCGAGGGCGCCGTTGCCACGGGTGGCGGCCCGCACGAGTTGGTCGTTTTCATAAACAAGTGCGATAGTGCCCCCGTCGAATTTCGGCTCCACGCAGTACTCGATTTCGAGGTCGGCGGCTAGGCCGAGGTAGTTCTTGATGCGCTCGTCGAAGCTGGCGAGGTCGGCTGCGTCGTAGCTGTTGTCGAGGGAGAGCATGGGCGTGAGGTGCTCCACGAGGTTGAACTCGTCGGTCAAATCACTGCTTACCCGCTGCGTGGGCGAGTCGGGCGTGACGAGTTCGGGGTGCTTGGCCTCGATGCCCTGGAGCTTTTTGTAGAGCATGTCGTACTCGTAGTCGCTCACGACGGGGTCGTTCTGGGCGTAGTAGCGCCATTCGTGGTAAACGATGGTTTCCCGCAGTTCGGCGGCCATTGCGGCAGCATCCAAGGGGTTGGAAGGTTCGGGCGCTTGCAGCAGGCGCTTGGACAGGTCGAAAAGGCGGCGTTGTTCTTCTTTGGTGTACATGTGAGCGGATGATTTGTGAATGCGAATATGCGAGGATTTGGGTGAAAAAAACGATTTGGCCACAAAAATCAAGTGTCGTCAAGATTTGCCTGTGGGCCTAGGTTTTCTTAGGTAGAATTGGCTTGGGTGATTTTATTCAATGGATAATCAGCTTGCTACGCATTAATTTTTATTTGATTATTTTTTAAAAAATTCAAAACTTGGTATTTTTTTTGAATACGTATCCCCATTGCCAACTACAAAACGGGAGATTAGACCAACTTGAGAAGACAGTAAAGACCACCTCCTATGTTCCTTGGGTCATAAAGAAGAGAAAACAAGAGAAAACACAATTTTTAACAAGCTTGGGCGGCTGCTACCGATGGTAGGCTTAAGGCTATCGGTGGCTGGAAATGAGAAATTAGGAAACTGAGAAATTGGGAGTGGTGTGCACCGCTGACAATTCCCCAAGTTTCATGGTTACCACATTTCGACAAGGCCGTTCAGCGCAACACATACCCGGAACATGAGATTGCTACACATCCTATCCGTTTGTGCATTATTTCTAATGCCAAAGGCGGCTTCCGCCAATGCTATTCCTGTAAAAGACCAGCAGTTGTTCATTGATTCCTGGGCCAAGATGGCCGTGGAACAAATGGGCCAATATGGCGTGCCAGCCAGTATCACCTTGGCTCAGGCCATTGTGGAGTCGGGCTGGGGGCAGGGCAGGGTGGCCCTGCTCGGCAACAATTATTTCTGCATCAAGGCCAATAACGGCTGGGAAGGCCCCGTCATTCAGGCCATTGATGACGATACTGTGGAGAACGTGCTCGTGGAGTCACGTTTCCGAAAGTACGAAAGCATTGAGGAGTCCTTTGTTGACCACTCCAAGTTTTTGCGGGAGAATGTGCGCTACCGTGCGCTTTTCCAACTATCGCCCAAGGACTACCGTGGCTGGTGCTACGGCCTGAAGAAGAGCGGCTATGCCACCAAGAGCGACTATGCCGAGCAATTGATTGCTACGATTGAGCGGTTTGGGCTGCAGATTTATGACAAGGCGGTGTCCGAAGACCAGATTAAGGCGCTGGGCTTGCCCTTCGAGGATTTGGAGTACACGGAAGCCGTGGAGCCAATGGGCGAAACGATTGCTTTTGCGCCGCAAGTCCCGCAGGTACCTCAATTGCCGCAAATGCCCGCTGCTCAACATGCCCCCATCGTGGCAGAAGCTGAAAACCACGACCCCAGGCAGGCACTAAGTGCTCCTGGTTATCGGATTTCAAAGGAGCAGCGGCCTTCTAATTTGTCGCCGCCAGCCGTTGAAATTCCAGCGGAGCATGCCTTTGTTAAGATACCATTGTTGTTGCCGAAGGCAGCGCCGAAATTCGAGCGCAGGTGACAAGTAGTTATGAGTTCTAAGTGTTGAGTTGCGAGTTTCAGTATAACTCCCAACGCCAGCAACGTTCAAGTATAGTCAAAGGGTACAATCGCCTGAATCCTTGTTTCGCATTGAAAAATGCAGAGAGGAGGCAGCGTATTGTACCCTTTTTTTGTTTTATGCTGGCGAAGTTTAGCGCTCATAGTAAGTCGTTTACAAATGTGGAAAAAAAAATATGTCCACACGGTTTTCAAAGTTTCCTACCTTTGGCGCCGATTCGACGATGAAGTGATAACTTCGTTGAGCATTTATCATCCCATGAGCATTTTTTTCCTATGAAGCCGATTGTAGTCCTTTTACAAACCTGTCTCCTGTTTCCTTCTCTTGTCCGGCACGTAGCTTTTTCGCCGCCGGGGTGTTTTATAGTTTCCATGAATAAAAACGAGGTTGATACGAAGGCTCGCCGTTGAGCACCAACCAACCTTGGGTTAAATTTCTCGTAGAAGAAAAACTGCATCGCTTCTCAGGTGAGAAATCCTGGAATTCCATTTTTGTTAAATTTTAAACTGGTTAAAAAACGAGGCATGACGAACCGATTACTCCTCAAGTGGCAATTGCGACTGCTATTCGCAATCGGCCTAATCCCATTAGCATTACAGTTACAGGCACAGTGTGAATGCGGGTCTCCGATGATGATTCCCGACCCCACCTGCCCCGGCGGCACCCGCCAAGTTTGCAGCGGCGACCTCTTCACCATGACCTACTGCGGTCCCGACACCATTTTCATTGGCACTTCTTGCATCGGCACGCTCAACAGCCCCAGCACCTATATACAGGTGTCGGGCGGCAATATTTCCACCTTCGTGGAATACGTGCCACCGGGAGGCTACCCCATAGGCGCCACGATTCCGGCAGGCACCGATGTGACCGTGCACTATATCATCACCTCGCCCTCGGCAGTGAAAGATACCTTGTGCTACGTACTGAGTTTCATTGATACAGTAGCCCCGGTCATCAATATACCATTGACCAACGGTACGGCTACCTGTGAATCGGACAACTACGCGGGCTGGCTCCAAGCCCAAATGGACTCCCTCGATGTACATCGCAACGACTTCGACAACTGCGGCATTGATACCATTTACAATAACGGCCCTGTTAATTTCACCAACAACTGTGGCTCCGTCACCGTCACGTTTACGGTAGTGGATGCCTCCGGCAATTTCGATACGATAACTGCCACTTATACCATTACAGACAGCACCCTGCCAACGCTGGTGGGCGTGCCGGGCAATATCATGCTCGACTGCGACGACCCGATACCTGCCGTGGCCACGGTCACTGCTAACGACAACTGTGCGGTTGGCTTGGTGCCAACCTTCTCGGTGACCAATTCGCAGTCTCCCAATACCGCTTCGTGCAACCATTACGACTATTCCATTGTGCGCACTTGGACCGTCAGCGACGGCTGCGGAAACAGCGTGACACAGTCCCAGACCATCAATGTGGAAGACAATGTGCAGCCGACCTTCAGCATCCCCGCCGACACGGTGGTGAACTGCGGCACTCCCGTTGATACCTTGACGCTCGGTTCCTACAGCGGTGTGAATGACAACTGCTCTACGGTACTGACCATCAGCATGGCAGATGTCGTCAACAACGGCACTTGCCCCCAAGAGCGCACCATCCTCCGCACATGGACGGTGAGCGACCCTTGTTCAAATTCCGTTTCAAAAACGCAGACCATTGCCGTTCAGGACACGATTTTCCCAACGGCCACTTTCCCAGCCGATATTACAGTGGATTGTGCAGATGCGGGCAATTTGAGCGTTACCGGCATACCGACCTTGCTCTCCGACAACTGCGATGCCCAGCCCACCTACAGCCATTTGCCTGATACCTTGGTGACAGGCTCTTGCGACCATAGCTATGTGCTAAAGCGCCCGTGGCAGGTGAAGGATGCCTGCGGCAATACCATCGAAGACCTGCAAATCATCACCGTTACCGACAATATTGCCCCATCGGTCACGACGGCTGCGCAAAACGCCTCCGTTTCCTGCGATGACGCAATGGATGCCGATGCGGCCTTTGCCGTTTGGGTAGCCAACCACGGCGGTGCGGTGGCCTCCGACAACTGTTCAGCGGTGGGCGACCTTTCTTGGTTTGCATACAATACGGGAACCAACGTGAACGCAAATTTGGCTGCGCCAAATTGTGCCAGCCCAACAGTTGGCATTTACCGCAGCCGGACGGTGGATTTCATCGTGGTGGATAAATGCGGCAACCGTGACACCACCACGGCTACCTATACCGTGACCGACAACGTGGCACCTACTATCAGCAATTGCCCCGATGATATCATCATGGACACGGACCCCGGCCTTTGCGATGCAACGCTGACACTTGCCCTGCCCACTATTGTGGAAGATTGCGGCAATGTATCTGCTGCGCAAAACTTCTCGCTGACACAGGCACTCACGATACCCAGCGGACAAGATCCCGTGGAGACGCCCGTGGACGACCTGGTGTTCAATTTTGGGGTGCCCGGCCCTCCGTTCATCGCCACAACGAATGCTTCTTTGGCCATTGTGCTGAACAATGTGGACTCAGAGGAGCCTACCGAGTTCTTCATGGTTTATGGTGAAAATGGGGCGGTGCTCGGCCCAGTGGCCCGTACTGCTGTCCAGTGTGGTGACACGACTACCACGATAACCGTTTCTGCTGCGCAAATCAACCAATGGGCTGCCGACGGGGTGCTCACCATCACGGTGAAGCCCAATGTGCCAGTTGGCCAGCCGGGGCGCTTTTCCATCAACCCCATTTGCCCGGGCGGCGCAGTGACCGCCAATTTGGGCTATATGACCGAGTACCCTTCCAACCTCAAGTTCGAGTACCGCTTGAACAGTGGGCCAAGGACCCTCGTTTCGCCCATCGCCCCTGTGACCGAGACTTTTGCCAAGGGCAATACCGTTGTTACCTATTATTTCACGGATTGTGCAGGCAACGAGTCCACGTGCAGCTTTGATGTGAGCGTAGAGGACAACGAAGCTCCTGCCATTGCTTGCCCTGCAAATATCAATTTGGACCTGGCCCCCGGCGAGTGTACCCAGGATGTGCTCATCCCGTTGTTCTCCAGTATCACGGACAAGTGCGGTGTGACGACCCCAACGACACAGACCGTTTCGAGCCTGATTTCTTATGCTTTCAACCCGAATTTGACGGACTATGTGGCGGAAAATGAGTCTTTTACCTTCACGGGCCTGCAAGGCAATGCCTCACCGGGCAACGTGCAGATAACGATTACGATTCAAGGCGATGTGGACTCTGTAGGAGCCTATTACCTGATTTATGACAACGACGGCAACCTGCTTGGCACCACTGCCAGGGGACAAGCCCACGTGACCCCCGGCGATTGCAATACCCCCAGTACAGCGACTTTCTACGTGCCAGCCAATACCTTCAATGCTTGGGCTTCTGCGGGCAATATCACCATTTCGGCAGTTTCTTATCAAAGCTACCCGATACCACCGGCTGGGCCGGGCTGGGGCATCAACCCCTGCAACCCTTCCCAAGTGACCTTTGATGGCGACACCGATGGCAGCACGATTGCGGCAACGATTAGCTACGAGAGCATTTCACCGACCTTCTCAGCAACCGGCGCAACGACCATCCCCCAAGTGACGCTGACACCGCCGCTCGAAGCCACGACTTACTCCCTAAATCAGGGCGTAACGACTTTCACTTACGGTGCCACCGACCTCGAAGGCAATCAAGGTAGCTGCTCCTTTACCGTATCGCTGAACGATACGCAAGCACCCACGGTGGTTTGTGGCCCTACTTTCGTTGAAATCAACCCTTCCGGTATCGTTTCACAAACAATCTTGCCCGCTGATATTGACCTCGGCAGCACCGACAACTGCGGTATTGCCTCCATGACGGTCACCCCCCGCTCCGTTACTTGCAACGATGAACTTGGCAATCCCAACCCCGTTACGTTGACTGTTACCGACGTGGCGGGCAATGTGTCAACTTGCAATACCTTCGTGAACGTGGTGGTGCTTGGCCCAGAGCCAACGGTTTCGACCACTTGCGGCAGCAGCACGCTTTCACTGTTTGCCAACCCACCCTCAGTAGTAGGCGGCGGTGCCAATCCTTACCAATATGTATGGTACAATCCACAAGGCTTGGCTTTTGCCTACACGCAAAACCCGGTAATCTTGGATGCCAATTCCAGCCACCTCGGCTTCTACAATGTTGTGATTCAGGGCCTTACGGGCTGTGATGCAGTGGGTGTGGTTCAGGTAACTTGCGATATGTTGCCGTTGCAAAAACCTACGCTCCAAGCTGCCGACAACGTGATATGTGAATCTGAAAACTTGGAGTTGACCACGCCAACTGTTTGCGGCAGCACCGTTATCTATAAATGGTACAGTGGCAACGTGCCGGGCGTGCTTATCGGCACAACAACTGTCCCTACTTACTCCATGCTGCCTCCTGCTTCTGGCATGTTCAGTTTCTATGTAGTGGTAGAGCGCAACGGCTGCGAGTCTGCGCCATCTGACCCAATCAATATTACCGTGGAGGCTGCGCCAACGGCCATGCCATCGCCGACCAGCATCATCCTTTGCGAAGGCGAGAATATACTGCTGAATTCTATTAACAATGCGACCGGTACTGTTTGCCATTGGACGGGGCCTTGCGGCTTCGAGTCATTCAATTGCAGCCCGGCCCCCATCGTGGATGCTACGCTTTGCAATAGCGGCATTTACACCTTGGTTGTTTCCAGAAACGGCTGCTCGTCACTTCCATCCAATGTAGCAGTGACGGTGGTCAGCCAGCCAGCGCAACCGTTCCTTGCTAGCTCAACGAGCCAGAGCGCTCCGGCTTGCGAAGGCGAGACACTGACCTTGACTTCGACGAACGTGCAAGGTGCCATGTCTTATCTCTGGACAACGCCGAATTTTGCGAACATTACCACAACGACCAACACCTTGACCGTGCCAGCTGCCAATATCTTGCAACATGCCGGACAATGGACAGTGCAGGCAATCGGAAACCCTTGTGTGTCAGAGGTATCGTTGCCAGTGACCGTTTATATCGTGCTTCCTCCAGAAGCAATTTCTGCAGCCGCTAATCCTGCTATCGTTTGCGAAGGGCAAGACGTTCAGCTTTCCGCTTCCTCTGCTTCGCAAAGCGTAAGCTATCTATGGGACTACCCGAACAGCAACCAGACCAGCGCTTTGCAAAACCCATTGCTCACCAATGTGAGCAGCAACAATGATGGAGTTTATGTGCTAACTGTGACCAACCAATACGGTTGTTCGGTAACGACCACTGCCGAGGTGACAGTGAACGACCGTGTGGACATCACTGGACTCAGCAGCAACGTGCCGCTATGTGTGGGCGGTCCAGTGGATGTGGAACTGGTGGCTACCATGTTCCCGATAGACAATGGCACCTACCAGTACCTATGGATAGGCCCCAATGGCTATTCCTCTACGGATGCTACGGCCATTGTACCGAACGCAATCTTTAGCAACAGCGGCACTTATACCTTGGTGGTGACCAATGCGCAAGGTTGTAGCTCATTGCCAGCAACCTATTCGCTTTCAGTTCCCCCGGTTATTGCCACACCTACGCCGCCTGCGGGCATCGTCAATCCATACTGCGTAGGAGATGACGTGACCATCACAACGAGCGCATACCCCTCGCCGAACGTCTCCTATATCTGGCAGACGCCTTCGGGCAATTACACAACCAGTACGCCATCTTTGACGCTCGATAACCTAACTATTTCAGATTCAGGGCCTTATACGGTTCTGTACAGCGTGGGAGATTGCCAGTCCGGCACTTCAGGCTCATCCAACTTGATTGTCAACGCAGCACCTTCTGTGCAAGTAACGAGCAATAGCCCCGTTTGCGAGGGTGAGACGATTGAATTGAACGTCAACTGTACCACTGGCGCAACTTACGAATGGTCTGGCCCCAGCGGCTTCAGCCCGACGGTTTGCAACCCAGTGGTATCCAACGCCAACCCAGGCCTTCACGCTGGCACCTACACCGTGCGCAAGCGGGTGGACGGTTGCTGGTCGAACATCGTATCCGTGAACGTGGCGGTGAACGAAAAACCAGAAGTACCTGCCGCCATCAACGCAGGCCCCTATTGTGCCGATACCGATAACGTGATGTTGAGCGTTACCAATAATTCGGCAACGCCCGGTGCTTCCTATACTTGGTACGATGTGAATGGCCAGCCGCTCGGCAATGCCACACCATCACTGAACTTCCAACTGTCCGACCCTGCTCAGTATGGCAGTGGCACCCACGATTTTTATGTCATCGCTACGCTCAACGGTTGCAATTCACTGCCTTCCGTGCCTACGGTGGTTACGTTGAACACCATTCCATTGAACCAAGCGGAGGCGGGTGCTGACATCGTGGGCTGCGATGGCGACATCGTGGAACTGGCGGCTACTGTGCCAACGGCTGGAAGCGGCCTGTGGACCCTCGTGGGCGGCAACCCGGCGGGCATCGTCATTGCCAACCCCGACGAAGCCACCACAACAGTTGATGGCGTCGTGCCCGGTCAACACTATGTGTTCCGTTGGTCGCTGTCGAACGGTGCTTGCGAGGACTATTCAACTGATGAAACCAGTGTCTTTATTGATGTGCTTGAATTTGCAAATGCGGGTGACCCCATCACGGTTTGCTCCGCAACAAGCGCCAATTTGAGCGCCACCATGCCTGCTTCCAATATTGGTGCATGGACGCAACCCGCCTCGCAGGCCGCACTTGGCGTCAACATCGTTGACCCAACAAATCCGCAAACACAGGTGACGAACCTCGTGCCCGGCAACCCATACGTTTTCACTTGGACGATTGATGGCGGCTGTGGCATGTCTTCCGATTTGGTTCAACTGACCGTCACGAACGAACAAGCCTCCGCTGGCTTGGATGGCAACGTGGTTTGCGGAGCATCGGTGCAATTGGATGCGGTGGCAGCAAGTGTGCAGCCGCAGGGCAGCACGAACGGCATGTGGACCAGCCCCGACCCTGATATCACCTTCGTAACACCGACCGCTGCCAATACCTTGGTGCAGAACCTGCAAGCAGGCGAGAACATTTTGGTTTGGACGATTTATGGTGGGGCCTGTGGTGCCAATTCGGTGGATACGCTCATACTAACCTCCACCACCTTGGCGCCAGTGGATGACCAAGTTTCCGTGCCATTCGCTGAATTGGGCATCGTCAACGTGCTGTTCAATGACAATATCCTTGAAAACGTGACAATAACCATCACGGAAAAGCCTGAGCATGGCACACTTGAACAGGCGCAAGGTGGCTTGATGACCTATCAACCTGATGTGCCTTTTGTGGGCGAGGATGTGGCTACTTACGAGGTTTGCCAAGAAGGCTGTGGCTGCGCAACGGCTACCATCACCTTCAAGGTAGGCGAAAATGCGACTTGCGATGTGCCATCCATCATCACGCCAAATGGCGACGAGATGAACGATGCCTTTATCGTGCCTTGCCTTTCAGAAGATGGCAAGTTCGCAGACAACGTCGTGAGCATCTTCAACCAGTGGGGCGATGAGGTATTCCATGCAGCACCTTACCAGAACGACTGGAAAGGAACCTTCGATGGGGAAGACCTGCCGCCAGCCACTTATTTCTACATCATTGACCTCGGCAATGGCGACAAACCGATGTCCGGTTATCTAATCATTCAGCGATAAAATTGATGGTTGAATTGCTGTATTGTTTCATTGTTTAACACAAACAATCCTGACAATTCAGCAATTCAACCATCCAATAATCCAATCCAACAATGAAAAATATCATCACCACCATCATATTCCTTGTGATTGGCATCGTTGGCCTTCAGGCACAACAGCAGCCGCACAACACGCAGTTCATGTACAACAAACTGGGCTACAACCCTGCCTTTGCGGGCAGCCAAGAAGCCCCTTGTGTTACTTGCATTTACCGCCAGCAATGGCTCGGTTTGAACGGCGCACCTTCCCTCGCCATCGCCAGCTTCAACATGCCGCTCAATAATCAGCGGGTGGGCATCGGTGCAAACCTGTCACGCCACAGCATTGGCATCACCACCATGTACAATGCCGATTTGGCCTACGCCTATCGGGTGCGCCTCGGCAAAGGCACTTTGGGCATTGGCGTGCAAGCCTCCATCCGCTCACTGGAAAATGACTTCTCCAAAACCACTGCTACGCAGCCCAAGGAGCAGGACGGAAGCATTCCCGGTGGTGTGCGCAGCAAGTTCCTTTTCAATTTCGGAACGGGCGTTTATTACAATACCGACAAAGTGTATTTCGGCCTTTCAGCCCCTCGTTTGCTGGAAAACAATACGGATTTCACCAACGACGATGTTGTCATTTCACGGGAGGTTCAGCACTTGTACTTGATGGGCGGCTTCACGCTGCCGCTTTCTGAAGAGCTTTCACTGCGCCCACAGGGCCTATTGAAATACGCAGCCAATGCGCCCATTGACTTCGATGCGAACGTGAGTCTGGCCATCCAGAACAAGTATATCGTTGGCTTGACCTATCGCCTGGGCGGCAACCAGGAGAACGGCAACGGCGAGTCGCTGGACTTTTTGGTGGCAGGCCAATTGACCGATAATTTGGTGCGGGGCGTTTCGTATGACCTGACGCTTTCTGCCATCAAGGACTATTCCAGCGGCAGCATCGAAGCCTCGGTGCGCTATTGCTTCGGAAAAGGTGCCGCCACGGAAGGCGACAAGGAATACGTGAACCCAAGGTTTTTCTAAGGGGCCAAAATACCTTTTAAGCAAAATGACGTACCCATTGCTGCCAAAAGCGGCAATGGGTACGCTTCAATACTTCTCGCTGGATACAATTATTTACCCCAAAATGGTGTTATAACCACCGCCGAAACCCATAAGGCTAAAAAGAACAAGCTACAGAACCCCTCTCCTCTCCATTTCACCGCATACACAACCATTGGATTCTCAATGAAAAATAGCATTCTTATCCTGTTAGCACTGTCCACTGCCTGTAGCCTTTTTGCGCAGCAGCAAAGCTCCAAGTCCAAAAGCTCCGACAAACTCTACGAGAAGGGCGAGGTCGTGCGCAATATCGAGATTCAGAACGCCCAGGGCGTCAATACCGATAGTTACGAATACTCCCCCTCGTTCTACCAGAACGGCATCGTCTATGTCACTTTTCATAAAAATGGGCCAATAGACCCCAAAACCGGCAAACCGTTCTTTGAGCTGTTTTACGCTGAAATGGACAACCAACACCTGCCACAATCGGGCCGCCCGTTTTCCATCAATATCAACTCGCAAGTGCACGAAGGCCCGGTCTCGTTCAGCCGTGACAACAATCTGATGTATTTCACCCGAAACAACCTCGAAGGCGGCATTGCGAAGGCAAACGCAAAAGGCCAAGTGACGATGAAGGTGTATGAGGCAAAGCGGGGCCAATTGGATTGGGAAAACATCAAAGCGCTGCCCTTCAACAGCGACGATTATACCTGCTTCCACCCATCGCTTTCTGCCGACGGGAACCGCCTTTTCTTCTCCTCCGACATGCCCGGCGGCTATGGTGGTTACGACCTTTATTATGTGGACAAAAAAGCCGACACTTGGTCGAAGCCCATCAACCTCGGCCCCGATGTCAATTCAACGGGCAATGAGGTATTCCCCTTCCTGCACGAATCCGGAACGCTGTTCTTCTCTTCCAATGGACGGGAGGGCCAGGGCGGCTTGGACATTTTCGGCATTGACATCAGCGGTGCCGAATGGGGCGAACTGCACAACCTCGGCACCCCCATCAACTCGGCCACGGACGACCTCGGCTTCATCCTCGTACCTGACGCCAAGCGGGGCTATTTCGCCAGCGACCGATCGGGTGGCAATGGTGGCGACGATATTTACATGTTCGAAGCCGATGGGCCGATACTTTCAGAGCAAGGAACCCCCATCAGCACTGCCATCATCGCCTACGATGCTGCCACCAACGAGCGTATCCCCGATGCGGGCGTCAGGCTCCTGCAGCAATCGGAAGATGGCTTCATTGAAGGAAGCGACCTCTACGACGTGGAGCTTTTGCCTTCTGAAAACGGCGAACTGCGCATGAAACTCGTGCGCAAGGATGCCAGCGACCTTGGCAAGCCCTCGCTTTACACCGACCTGAACGGCACGGTGACGAGCACTTTGCGGGAAGGCAAAAAATACTTTGTGCTGGTCACAAAGGATGGCTACACCGACGGCGAAGTACAGTTCGTGGCGGATGGCGCAGCTTCCAAGAGCATCAGGGTGCCCATGAACACGCTCACCTGTGTGCCCTTGGACGGCCTCGTGACGGTTCAGGGCTACAATACGGTCGTGCCGAACGCTTTGGTCAGGGTGGTGAACCAGGCTACCAGCGAGGAAAAAGTGGTGCGCTCCAATGCGAACGGCAGCTTCGAATACTGCCTACCTGCCGAGGGCGACTTTTTGCTGACGGCGGAGAAATCGGGCTACAACGCTGCCTCTTCAACCGTCTCTACCCGCAACCTGAAAGGCAACCAAGACCTCAATGTGAACCTGATGCTGCAACCGCTGGAGGGCAACGAATCCGTGGTCAAAAAGCCGATAAGAGAGGGCAGCGTCATCCTCCTCGAAAACATCTACTACGATTTCAACCAGTACATCATCCGCCGTGGGGCAGGCGCCGAGTTGGACGCCTTGGCGCAGCTCATGAAGCAATACCCCAGCATGGAGGTAGAACTGACGGCCCATACCGACAGCCGTGGCAACGACCAGTACAACCTGGAGCTTTCGCTCAAAAGGGCCGAATCGGCCAAGCGCTACCTCATCCAGAAAGGCATAAAGGGCAGTCGCATCAGCGCAATGGGGCAGGGCGAGACCCAAATCCGCAACCGCTGCACCGATGGCGTTGAATGCTCCGATGACGAGCACCAGTTCAACCGCCGCACCGAGGTGAAGGTCGTCCGCATTGACGAACAAGTGAAAGTACAGTACGGGGAGGGGAACCCTAAGGGCGGGAGGTAGTAGTGCCTCATGCCGACAAATGAAAAAGCCTCCGATGACTTGCGTTCGTCGGAGGCTTTTTTGTTGGGGTTGGGAGAGAGTCGATTGTTTTGTGGGGAATGGTTGGGGTGGGAAGGGTTTTTTATCTCCAAAAGTCTTTCATTTTCACTTTTTCTGTTGTTAATTTTGTAACAAAGAAGAATTGATAAAGCTCCCAAAACCAAACTCGTCTCCCTATTCTTGTGTACCAACGCATAGCACTTCTTAATCTTGCTTCCCTGTGAAAAAAAAGTCTTTTCAACGCACTCGGTCTTGTCTGCATTATTATTTCAATGATTTTTACATATAAAATTACAACCCAAGGCTTTAAAAATTTTGTCTTAATTACTTGATGTTTGTAGCCCCATTTTCTTTGGTCTGTTAAAATTATTTCTTTTTCCTTTACGTCCTCAAAATAAGGTGTCCACTTGTGGGGTGTAACATATAGTAATTGTACTTGGTCTGGGTCATAGGATAATAATTGTTTCAGGCTGTTATAAAAATCTTTTGATTTTTCTTCCCCAAAGCCAACAACATAAGTCGCCATTGAAAGGATATTATGTTTTCTTAAAAGTTGAATAGCTTCTTTGTCTTTAGAGATTGTTCCTGCTTTCTTAATTTTTTCAAGTACAACTTCATCATAGTTTTCAATACCTAATAAAAATCTTTCAAATCCCGCTTTCTTATATAGGTGTAGGAATTCTGCATCTCTTACAATATTGTCAGCTCGAATAGAACCGACTAAAATTAATTTCAAGTTCTTTGCAATCAGTGCCTCTAGAAATTCTTTCCAAGTTTTTGGATTTGAAGAAGGATTTTCGTCTGCAAAATTAAATACAATTATGCCATATTCTTTGTGAAGCATTTCTATTTCGTCAGCAAGTGATTTAGCACTTCTGTGTCTCCATTTTTTCCAAAATAAACTCTGTCCACAATAAGTACAAGGATAAGGGCAGCCTCTTGAAAATTGAATTACAACTGCTTTCCTTTTACCCCAATAAGTGTAATTGTAATCTTTCATTAGTTCCCAGCCAATCCTGAAATCGTCAAGATTTTTAATATTTTCAGCTTGTAAGGTTTTAAAAGGAACTCCATTCAACCTTAATGCAAGCCCTTTAATCATTTCTAAATTTGTATTGTTTTTAAGAGCTGTTATTAAGTTCAACGCTATTTCTTCGCCTTCTCCACAAACAATATAATCTATTTGTGGATTGTCTTCTAAAATTTCATTCCAATGATAAGTTGGAAAAACACCACCAATAATAATCTTTATGTTCTTGTTTTTTTGTCTTACTATTTTTGAGATGTCGTTTATAATAGGTTGTGCCGAGGTTGAACCTGAATGACCTAGCATTATTGCATCAGGATTGTTTTCAAATATTTTTTCGGCAACGAGTTCAATTTTGTAATTGTAATAATCAGCGTCTAAAAGTTTTACATCATGTCCTGCATCTATTAAAGGCCCGCCAATTGATAAAAGTCCTAACGGAGGCAAATGCTCATTTGGCATTCTGCTTCCAATGGATAAATGTGGTGGATTAACTATTAATATTTTCATTCAAATGTTTCAGTTTGTCTATTTATGCCGGGTGTCTCGTTGCCTTGTCATCAACTCCTGTTTTACCGCATTGCGCTAAAACAGCTTTCCATTTGGCAAAAACGAAGCCAACCACTTCAAAAACGAGCAGCCTTCCAACCTTCCTGCTACATGCCAAGTCCGAACTTCCTACCTATTTTTGCCCCGCCAAATCGTGCAACTGACAGTTTGGTTGGTAACTAGGTTTTTCACTACCTTTCCCCCACATTTTTCACCAATAAAAACATTCGCTATGCCAATCAGAATGGAAGAAGACCCCGAACAACCGGGGCGCCGCAGGGAAGAAAACTCAAACCAAAACCGCAACACGGGCGGCGGTGGCCTCGGTGGGCTGATGCAGCTTGCCCCGCTTGCCCTTGGCTTTTTATTCAAAAAACCCAAGCTACTGCTACTGGTGCTGGCGGGCGTGGCCGTCTGGTACTTCATGAGCGGCGGCTGCGGCGATTTGTCGGGCGGGGGAGAGGGCGATTTGATTGGCGGCGACGAGGAGAGCAGCCAGTTCACCTTTGGGGCCACCTTGAGCGAAGCGGAATACGACAAAGCCGAAGTGTTCGAGCCGCTGGCAACGAGCTATGGCGGGGCGGAGAACCAACTGCCCGTGTCGGCCTCGCTGCTGAAATATGCGCCCAAGCGGATGCACCAGGGCAACCAAGGCTCCTGCGTGGGCTGGGCCAGCAGCTATGCCGCCCGCACCATCCTGCAAGCAAGGGCTACGGGTGCCGACCCGAACAGCGTGGTGTTCAGCCCGTCTTATTTGTACAACCAGATTGCCCTCGACGGCTGCCAAGGTGCTTATATGCAGAATGCAATGGCCACCCTGCACGAGCATGGCGACCTCCCCTTCAGCAAGTTCGGCTACGACGACAGCGACTGCTCCCGCCAGCCAACCCAGAGCATGGCCACGGAGGCCAGCCAGTTCCGCACGAAAGGCTATAACCGCCTCAGCAACAGCGGCGACGACTACGGCCTCGACATGCAGGGCGTGAAGCAGCACATTGCGCAAGGCGCACCCGTGGTCATCGGCATGATGGTGGGCGGTACCTTCATGCACAATATGGTGGGGCGCAGCGTCTGGCAGCCAACGCAACGTGACTACTCTGGCCAGGGCTTCAGCGGCCACGCCATGTGCGTCATCGGCTACGACGACGACAAGGAGATGGTGCAAATCATGAACTCTTGGGGGCCGGAGTGGGGCAACAACGGCATTGCTTGGGTGCCCTACGAAGCCTTCCAAACCTTCACGAAGGAGGCCTACGGCCTTTACCCAATGGGCGACGCCGCCAAATACGACCAGAACAAGCTGATGGTGAAATTCGGGCTGGTGGACAATGCTTCGCAAACGCTCATCCCGCTCGCAGCTGCTGGCGACCGCACCTTCCGCACCCGCTCGCCGATGAAGCTGGGCACGAAGTTCAAGGTGGCCATCACGAACAGCATCGAGTGTTATGTCTATGTGTTCGGGCAGGAGGTGGATGGCAGCAGCTACGTGCTCTTCCCTTACACCGAAAAGCACTCGCCCTACTGCGGCATCACGGGCACCCGCCTGTTTCCGAAGGACCACTCCATGACGCCCGACGACAAGGGCAAGCGGGACTATATCGCCGTGGTGGTGAGCAAGACGCAGCTCGACTGGAACGAACTCAATGGCCGCATCAACAACAGCCGACAGGGCAGCTACCTCGGCAAGGTGCGGGAGGCCATCGCACAGCAGGAGGTGCCCAACGTGAAATTTGCCTCCCCCGACGCCGTGGAGTTCAGTTGCGAACTGAACGGCAAGAACGTGGTGGCCACGGTGATTGAGATTGATAAATAAGGGCCATTCTCGCTGCTCAATTTGCAATTTCTTGTGTTTAATTTGCAATGCCCTGTGTCCAATAATTCATTATCGAAGACCAATAAATGATTCCCGAAGCTTCAGGAATCATTTATTGGCCTTCGGGAGTGAATAGTTGTCCTTCGGGAATGACTCGCTGGAAACAAAACATGGTATATTGATGACGGGGAATGAAATGTGAATCATCGGGAGTCAATTGTAAATCATCGGGAATGAATATTGAATCACAGGGAATGAATTTTTGAAATCAATTTGTTTCAAAATTTCAATAAAACTTCATTTTTGAATCCTATTGTGACAAAAAATAAAATTGAGGATTGGTTTGGATTGAAACAAAAGCATGGAAAATTGGCCTTGAAAAAGGCCTTTTTTATTGCAGGGCAGGAAAGGGGCAAGATTGATTTTTTATCCAATTCATTCAATTTGCTTAATTTTACAAAAAATAAGGCCCTTGTGGCTAAGTACCCATTTGAAAGTTGAAAACCCGCATATTTCGGTTGTTGAAAATTGTTGGTTTCAACAGAAAAGCAGAGATTCGCAGGCTTTTTGGAAAAAGGAAGGCTTTTTGCTTGAATTATTAGGCGGAAGCCCATTCCAAAGTGATTTTGAAAATGAGTGGTTGTGCAATTCAAGTAGCATTTATCATTCATCATTCATCATTCACAAAACACCTTTGGCTTCAATGAAAAAAATAGAACTCGATATAGTGGCCCTGTCCCATAGCGTTACGCAATCGCATAATTATGCGGTGGTACTGGGCGAACAACATGGCACCCGCCGCCTGCCCATCGTCATCGGCGGCTTCGAGGCACAGGCCATCGCCGTGGCCATGGAGCGCATGGCCCCCAACCGCCCACTGACGCACGACCTTTTCAAAAACGCCTTCGAAACGTTCAGCATTGACCTTAAAGAGGTGATTATCAACAACTTGCTCGACGGCATTTTTTATGCCCGCTTGGTCTGCGAACGCAATGGCGAGGTCTATGAAATTGACTCCCGCACCTCCGATGCCTTGGCAATGGCCGTGCGTTTCAACTGCCCCATTTACACCTACGAATTCATCTTGGATGCCGCCGGCGTGGTACTGGAAGAGCCAGAGGGCAGCAGTACCACCAAGAAAGCGTCCACGACCCGCAGCGGCAGCAGCGGCACTTCCTCCTCCCCCAAACAGCGCCCAGCAAAAGCGGCGGCGCTCAACACCTATTCCGTCGAAGAACTGACCCGCCTGCTGGAAGACGTGCTCGGCAAGGAAGACTACGAGCAGGCCGCCAAGATTCGGGACGAAATCAACCGAAGGAAAGAGGAGGGGTGATTTGAGTTGGCAGCTTGTCCGCCTTTGGCGGGTTCGACAGTTGGCAGTTGGCAGTCCGGTGCTGCTAATCAGCTAAATTGTTTTAGAATATTGCAAAAGGGCGAAGTTGTTAAAACGACTTCGCCCTTTTCATTTTAGCAAGCTTTGCTAACCGACTGCTGACTGACTGCCCTCCCGAGGAATCGGGACAAGACCTGCGAACTGTCGAACCCGCCAAAGGCGGACAAGCTGCCAACTTTCAATATCTTTACCGCAGAATTGATTGCATAGACAATCAATATCCCCTAATCGTAAATCCCCCAATCGTAAATCAAAATCATGCACCACAAACTCGAACAACTCAACCAAAAAATAGCCGAGGCACAGCTCGGCGGCGGCGAAAAACGCATTGCTGCGCAACATCAAAAGGGCAAACTGACGGCCCGTGAGCGCATCTACTTCCTGCTCGATGCGGGGTCTTTTGAAGAAATCGGCATGTTCGTCACCCACCGCTGCGACGACTTCGGGATGCAGGAGCAAATCGTGCTCGGCGACGGCGTGGTCACGGGCTACGGCACGGTGCATGGGCGTTTGGTTTATGTCTTTGCGCAGGACTTCACGGTCTTTGGCGGCTCGCTGTCGGAGACGCACGCCGAGAAGATTTGCAAAATCATGGACTTGGCCGTGAAGAACGGCGCACCCGTCATCGGCCTGAACGACTCCGGTGGCGCCCGCATCCAAGAAGGCGTCAACTCCTTGGGTGGCTACGCCGATATATTTTATCGGAACGTGCGCAGCAGCGGCGTCATCCCGCAGATTTCGGCCATCATGGGGCCTTGCGCTGGCGGGGCGGTTTACTCCCCGGCCATGACCGATTTCACCATCATGGTGGAGCACACCAGCTATATGTTCGTCACCGGCCCCAACGTGGTAAAGACCGTGACCAACGAGGAAGTGACCTCGGAGGAACTTGGCGGGGCGCACACCCACGCCACTAAGTCCGGCGTGACGCACCTCACCGCCGTGAACGAACTGGAGTGCATCGAAAAAATAAAGCGGCTGCTGTCGTACATCCCGCAGAACTGCGAGGAAAAAACGCCCCGGCTGGCCTTTGAAATCGGCGACGAACTGCGCCCGCAACTCAACGACCTCATCCCCGAAAACGCCAACCAACCCTACGACATGCGGGAGGTCATCGCTGGCATTTTGGACAAGCCGCAAGGGGACGAGGACGGCTTCTTTGAAATACACGGGGAATGGGCCGAGAACATCGTCGTCGGCTTCGGTCGGCTGGCAGGTCGCAGTATCGGCATCATCGGCAACCAGCCCATCAGCCTCGCCGGGGTATTGGATGTGAACTCAAGCCGAAAGGGTGCTCGTTTCGTGCGTTTCTGCGACTGCTTCAACATCCCGCTGCTGGTGCTGGAGGATGTGCCCGGCTTCCTGCCCGGCACCGACCAAGAGTGGAACGGCATCATCACCAACGGGGCGAAGCTGCTCTACGCCTTCAGCGAGGCCACCGTGCCACGGGTCACGGTCATTACCCGCAAAGCCTATGGCGGGGCCTACGACGTGATGAACTCCAAGCACATCGGTGCCGACATGAACTTCGCCTGGCCCACCGCCGAAATCGCCGTGATGGGCGCAAAGGGCGCTTCGGAAATCATTTTCAAAAAGGAAATTGACGCTGCCGCCGACCCCGCTGTACTGCTGGCCGAAAAGGAGCGGGAATACCAAGCGACCTTCGCCAATCCCTACCGTGCTGCGCAACGTGGCTTTATTGACGAGGTGATTGACCCAAAGGACACGAGGCGGAAGCTCATCAAGGCGTTTGCCATGCTGGAAAACAAGGTGGTGGACAGGCCAAGGCGGAAACACGGAAATGTGCCGCTGTAAATATGCTAATTGACCGCCAAATGGGCTTATTTGATTGGTTTTTAAAAGAAAAAGGCGATATTTATGCGCTCTATTACTTTCTCTTCACCAATCAAAATCCATTTTATGAGAGCATGCGCTTTTTTTACCTTTCTGGCAGCCTCGCTGCTGAGCCTTCCTTTTATTGCATTTGGCCAAAACAGTTGGCAACCGCTGGCAGGGCCAAAGGGCATTACGGTCCAAGCAATTGCTGCCACGGACAACGGCAAAGTTTATATCGTCTCTGATAAAAGAGGCGTTTTCAGAAGTAGCGATGATGGCGAAAGCTGGGAGCCTTTTAATATGGGCATAACCGATAATTATTATTCACAGGGTCATTTTGCCACTGCGTCCAATGGTAAAATATACTATTGTGGCGGCGAAAAAATGTACCGCCTAGCAAGTAGTGGCAATGCCTGGGAGGAAATTGAAATCTCAAATTTTGAGTCAACCTCCGTCATTTTCACGAACCCGCAAGGCGACCTGTTTGCGGTGGAAACTTTTGGAGGAATATACCGCTCCACCAATAACGGCAGCACATTTTCGCTGTTTGTGGCTGATGCTTCCTTGGAAGGCTGGCCCGGGGTTTATACCTTCAATGGTGGCGGGCACAATTTCGCATCGGTTTCCTATGGGGCATCCGGCAAGATTTACAGAATCTCAGATGATGGCTCCGAAGTGGTGGCGGTACGCAATGTATCGGGTACAGTCAATGCCTTGACCTACGATGCGGCATCGGGCAGGATTATTTATGGAGACTATAGCGGATTTTTCTATTCGGAAGACGACGGCCTCACTTGGACGACCAAAATAATAGAACCTGGTTCGACTACACCTTCAAATATTGCAAATGTGATAATTCAACCAAACGGCGAATTATTGGCCAGCACGAGTTTTGGGTTCTACAGTTCTTCGGATCATGGTGATACTTGGACAACGCTAGGGGTACCGCTTAATGGTTATACGGGGCAAATCAGCATGGCCTTTAACAATGGTACAAAATATGTGATTTCGTCGTATTGCGGAAACCAAAACTTCTTGCGCAGCACCGATAATTGGGCAACTTGGGAAGACCTGTCGGAAAAGTTTTCTCTTCCCTCTGTAAACAGCATATACAAAGACCTGCAAGGCAACCTATACGCAAATACCTGCAAGTTGTACGGCATTGAGCGCTCAACTGACAACGGCAACACTTGGGCTAAATTCCTGCTCCCAAATGGCGAAACTGTTGGTCAAATCATCAATAACAGCCTTGGGCATTTATTTGCGACGAGTACCAGCGCTGGGATTTATCGCTCTATTGATTCGGGTGCTACATGGCAAGAAATCTCTCCGGTTGATTTACTTCCTTACTATGACATCCAACTAGCCGTAAGCCCACAGAATGAATTGTGGGTGGTTTCAGACTATGAATCATACCGGTCACTTGATAATGGCGATAGTTGGATTACTGTGACCATGCCTCAAAATGTATTTTACATCACTGGTTTAGCTTTCCACCCTAATGGCAGCCTGTATATCTCAAGTGAGATTGGCACGGGCATCTATCGCACTGCCGATGCTGGCCTAACCTGGGAGCATGTTGGGGATTTCACACAGGCCGATATTTATAGCCTGCATATCACTTCCAAAGGCCATATTTATTTCATAATGGATGATTTCATCAATGGCAATTCTGGACTTTTTGTTTCTTATGACAATTTAAATAACTACCAACTTGTGAATGGCGACTATTACCCCGGCTTGATAGTATCCGATTTGGAAGGGGATATTTTCATGAACGACTGGAACAATGGCATTATTTACTCCGAAGATGATGGCGCCAGTTTTCAGCCATTCAACACAGGGTTGCAAAATATTCAGAACCTCTCAGCACTTTATATTGATGCCGACCAATACCTCTATGCAGGCTTCCAAGGCGATGTGATTTACAAATCCGCTTTGCCCACTTCGGAAAAGAACACCGTGCAAGGCAAAATCTGGTTCGATGAAAACGAGAACTGCCAGTACGATGCTGGGGAACTGCCCCTGCAAGGTTGGCTGGTAAAGGCCAATGGCAATGGAAACCAGTACGTTAGAAGTTCGGGCTTTGACGGCAATTTCACCATCGGCTTGTCTCCCGGCGATTTTACGATAAAACCTGTGTTCCCCAACAACCTTTGGGAAAACAGTTG
The DNA here is from genome assembly GCA_020848965.1 of Saprospiraceae bacterium. Classification (GTDB taxonomy): domain Bacteria; phylum Bacteroidota; class Bacteroidia; order Chitinophagales; family Saprospiraceae; genus UBA6168. The sequence continues at coordinate 6,550 of JADLHE010000155.1, read as the reverse complement.
TGCCCCGCAAGGTGCGAATGTATCGTTCGTGGGTAGCGGCAATACGGCGCAAGTTGAAATCCCCATTTCAGCCGTGACCCTTTGCCCATTGCTCACCGTTGACCTCTCAACGCCATTGCTGCGCCGTTGTTTTGAAAACAGCTACACGGTAAAAATATGCAACGAAGGCACGGCCAATGCCAGCAACGTCACGGTGGATGTCAACCTCGACCCCTATTTCATTTACGAATCGTCCACGGCCACCTTGCTCTCGCAAAACGGCACCGTTTACACCTTCGCCGTTGGCGATATTGATAAATTTGACTGCAAAACCTTTAAGATTACCATCAAAGTCTCCTGTGAGGCCGAACTGGGCCACACCCATTGCATGGAGGCAACCTTGTCACAAGCCCCCTGCTCGGAAGTGCCCCTTGCAGCAACGAAAGAATGCCAAGCCAATATCGGCAGCTTCGACCCGAACGACAAGCGGGCATTCGTGGCTGGCCTGCCCGAAGACGAATGGGTGGACCCGAACACGCCTTTGGAATACCTCATCCGCTTCCAAAACACGGGTACGGACACAGCCTTTACCATCGTCGTGGAAGACCAATTGTCCACTTGGCTCGACCCCGCCACGGTGCGGCCCGGTGCCAGCAGTCACCCCTACACCTTCGAAATGACGGAGACGGGCCTGATGCGCTTCACTTTCAGCGACATCCTTTTGCCGGACAGCAATATCAACGAAGTCGCCTCGCATGGCTTCGTCAAATTTGCCGTGCAACAGCGGGCCAATGTGCCTTTTGGCAATTATATCAACAACTCCGCCGCCATCTTTTTTGATTTCAATGAGCCTGTCATCACGAATACCGTTGGCTTGCACATCGGCGACCCAACCGGCACGACTGAACGCCACCAACGCTACACCGTGCTGGCCTATCCGAACCCGTTTGAAAACGCCACCACATTGACTATCAATGGTTTGGATGGCGAGCGGCTCGGTTTGCGCTTGTTCGATGCAAGGGGTGTCCAATTGCGGCAGCAAACATTCTTGGCACCGTCCGTGCAGCTGAGCAGGGAGGAATTGCTGAGCGGCATGTATTTCTTCCGCATTGAAAAAGCTGGGGAAATCGTGGGCCGTGGCCGTTTGGTCGTGAAATAGTGGGATGGCCATTGCGCAGCAAAGAAACGCCAGCAAGCTCGTGGAAGCTTGCTGGCGTTTTGTTTTTGTGCCAATACGGCACGATGCGTTTTTGTGGAAAACTTCTGGTTTGCGGCGACCCAAAGGCATGCCTGAATTGTTCTACCTTCGCTAATGAAAGGATTGAAGGATTGAATGCTGGAAGGATTGAATAATTTCCCTCGCAGCATTCAATCCTTCAATCCTTGTTGCCTTCAATCCTTTCAAGATGCCCAGCTTTTGCCACCTCCATTGCCATACCCAGTACTCCCTACTCGACGGTGCTTCCGACATCGGTAAGATGATGGACAAGGCCGTACGGGACGGCCAAAAAGCCGTTGCACTCACCGACCACGGCAATATGTTCGGGGCATTCGAATTCGTGAACGCTGCCAACAAACGGGGGTTGAAACCCATCGTCGGCTGCGAGTTTTACCTCGTGAAGGACCGCCACAAAAAGCAGTTTTTGCGCAGCAAAAACGAAGAAGACGTGCGGCATCACCAGCTGCTGCTTGCCAAGAACCGCACGGGCTACGAGAACCTTTCCAAGCTATGCTCGCTCGGCTTTATCGAGGGGCTGTATGGCAAATACCCCCGCATTGACAAGGAGTTGCTGGCGCAATACAGCGAGGGCCTCATCGCCTCCAGTTGCTGCATCGGGGCGGAAATACCGCAGACCATCATCCACCACGGCGCCGAAAAAGCCGAGGAAATGCTCAAATGGTGGCTCGACCTCTTTGGCACCGACGACTACTATATCGAGCTGCAACGCCACCGGGGCTTGGACAATATTGACGGCCTCGGCATCAGCCAAGAGGACGTGAACCAGGTGCTGCTCGGCTTCGCCAAAAAATACAACCTCAAGGTCATTTGCACCAACGACAGCCACTATATTGAGGAGGAGGACTCTATGCCGCACGACATCCTCCTCTGCGTGAACACCAACAGCCTGCTCGAAGACGAAAAGCGCTTCCGATTCCCGTCCTCCGATTTTTATTTCAAAACGCAGGACGAAATGAACCGCCTCTTCCACGACGTGCCACAGGCGGTGGACTATACCCAAGAGATTTACGATAAAATAGAGCCGCTCCAACTCGTGCGGGACGTGCTGCTGCCCGCCTTCCCCGTGCCAGCAGGCTTCGACACACAGGATGATTACCTTCGGCATTTGACTTTTGAAGGAGCAAGAAAACGCTACGGCAGCATTGACGCCTCCACCGAGGAGCGCCTGAACTTCGAGCTGAACGTCATCAAAAACTCCGGCTACCCCGGCTACTTCCTCATCGTCCAGGATTTCACCAGCACTGCCCGAAAAATGGGCGTGAGCGTTGGGCCGGGCCGGGGTTCGGCGGCGGGTTCGGCGGTGGCCTATTGCACGGGCATCACCAACGTTGACCCCATCAAATACGACCTGCTGTTTGAGCGCTTCCTAAACCCGGAGCGGGTAAGCATGCCCGATATTGATATTGACTTCGACGACCGGGGCCGTGACAAGGTCATTGATTACGTCGTGAACAAATACGGCCGGATGCAAGTGGCGCAAATCGTGACCTATGGCACGATGGCCGCCAAATCGAGCCTGCGGGACGTGGGCCGGGTGATGAACGTGCCGCTCGGCGAGGTGGACAAGGTGGCCAAGAGCTTCCCCATGCAACTCGGCACGACGCTCAAAGATGTTTTGGCAACGCCAGAAAACGAGCTGCGTGACAAGTTCAACTCCGCTGATGATGTGGACAAAGCCTTGAAATTCAGGGAGATAGCCAATGCCCACGACCAAATCGGCGACATGATTCAGACCGCCCGAAAGCTGGAAGGCTCGGTGCGCAACACGGGCATCCATGCCTGCGGGGTCATCATCACCCCGGACGACATCACGAAGTACGTGCCCGTGACGGTGGCCAAGGACAGCGAGCTGCTCGTCAGCCAGTTCGACAACAGCGTGGCAGAATCGGCGGGCCTGCTGAAAATGGACTTCTTGGGACTGCGCACCCTCACCATCATTGACGATGCCGTCAAAATCATCGAGCAGGTGCATGGGGTGAAGATTGACCCCGACGCCATTCCGCTCGACGACCCCAAGACTTACGAGTTGTTCCAAAAAGGCGAGACGGTTGCCATATTCCAGTATGAAAGTTCGGGGATGCAGAAGTACATGAAGGAGTTGAAACCAACCAATTTCGACGACCTCATCGCCATGAACGCCTTGTACCGACCCGGCCCCTTGGCGTATATCCCCGATTTCATCGCCCGTAAGCACGGCCGCCAGGTCATCCACTACGACCTGCCAGCGATGGAGGCATACCTGAAGGACACCTACGGCATCACGGTTTACCACGAGCAGGTGATGTTACTTTCGCAAAAACTGGCCAATTTTACCAAAGGCGAGGCCGACGTGTTGCGGAAGGCGATGGGTAAAAAGCAGAAGGCGGTACTGGACAAGATGTACCCCAAGTTCCTCGAAGGAGCCGAGAAGAACGGCCACCCGAAAGAGGTCTGTGAAAAAATCTGGAAGGACTGGGAAGCCTTCGCCAGCTACGCTTTCAACAAAAGCCACTCGACCTGCTACGCACTGCTCGGTTTCCAAACTGCATATTTAAAGGCCAACTACCCGTCGGAGTTCATGGCAGCGGTGCTTTCGAACAACAAAAGCGATATTTCGGGCATCACCAAGCTGCTGCAAGAGTGCAACCGCATGAACGTGCCCGTGCTCGGCCCGGACATTAACGAATCGGTCTCCGATTTCACCTCGAACAAGGCCGGGCAAATCCGCTTTGGCATGAGCGCCCTCAAAGGCGTGGGCGAGGGGCCGGTGGAAGACATCCTGAAAGAGCGGGACAAACGGGGGCCGTTCAAATCCATCTATGATTTTGTGAAACGGCTGGACACCAAGTCCGCCAATAAGAAAGTGCTGGAAAGCCTCGTGCTGGGCGGCGCTTTTGACTGTTTTGAGGACAAGGAAAAAGGCACAGGCCACCGGGCGCAGTTTTTTGCGCCTTCCGGGAAATACGACAGCTTCATCGAGCAGGTGCTGCATTTTGGCAGTTCTTGGCAGGAGCGGCAGGCCAGCGCCGCCATGTCGCTCTTCGGCAACGACAGCAGTGCCATGGACATCGCCGAGCCGGAACCGCCCAAGTGCAACCAATGGAGCCTCATCGAGAAACTGGAGCGGGAAAAAGAGGTGACGGGCATCTATATCAGCGGCCACCCCTTGGATGACTACCGCCTGGAAATGGAGAACTTCATCTCTTGCACTTTGGAGGATTTGGAGGAGAAAAAAGGCCAACCCGTGAAGGTAGCGGGCATCGTGGTGAAATCCATCCACAAGGTGAGCCAGAAGGGTACGGGCTACGGAACTTTCGTGCTGCAAGACTACCACGGCACACTGGAACTCAGCCTTTTCAGCGATGATTACATGAAATTCAAGGGCTTTTTCGAACAGGGCAACTGCGTCTTCATCACTGGCAACTACGAGGCACGTTGGGGCCGGGAAGACGAGTTCAGCCTGAAAGTAAAAGAAGTCACACTCCTCGAAAACGCTGGGAAGAACCTCGTGAAATCCCTCACCCTCAAGCTCAACGTGGCCGACCTGACCCCCACGCTGATTGACCAATTGGACGCACTTTGCAAGGAGCACAAAGGCCAGCAGCAATTGAAAATGACGCTGTTGGATTACGAAAACAAGACGAGCCTCTCCTTCACGAGCAAGGCCAAGAAGGTGAACGTCAGCAATGATTTGGTAGAGGCGGTGAAGGGGCTGGGGGTGGAGTGTGCGGTGGGGTAAAAAACAAAGGGTTCCCAGCATTGCCGAGAACCCTCTGATATATAATAGCTAACCTATTTTCACCTAAAAGCAATAATCGTCTGCTGCAATCAACGCATCGGCCACGGTGCGGCGTGCGTTTTTCACGTTCACGGGCGGGTATTTTGTAAAACGCTTGATGCCCATGAGGAAGGTCTTCAACAGGTCGCCTTCGGCGAAGGAGGCAATGGCGTCGCTGGCGGCCTTGGTGATGCGGCTGGTTGCGTCGTTGAAAAAGACCTTGAGCATGGCCTCATATACAGCTTGGTCGTGCGCTTTGCTTGGCATATCGTGCAGGCGCTCCACCCGCAACAGCAATGACTCGGCGGCAAAAGCATCAATCATCATATCGGCCACGTTCATCACGATTTCCTGCTCTTCCTTGATGTCGAGCTGGCCTTCCATCTGCATTTTCACAGCGGCGCCAGCCGTCATCAGAATGATTTTTTTGAAATCCTTCAATGCCTTTTTCTCCTCGGCGTACAGGCCGCTCAAGCTTTCCATGGAGGGCATGGAAGCCAGTTCTTTCTGCACTTCCCAAGCTGGGCCGACCATGTCCACCTGTCCCTTCATCGCTCGTTTCAGCAATTGCGAAACCATGAGCATCCGGTTGATTTCGTTCGTGCCTTCATAGATGCGGTTGATACGGGCATCCCGGTAGGCACGGGCAGCGGTGAACTCCTCGGAGAAGCCAAGCCCGCCGTGGATTTGCACCATTTCGTCCACCACATAATCGGTCACCTCGGAGCCATATACCTTGATGATGGCACATTCAATGGCGTACTCTTCGGCAGCCTTTAGGGTGCCGTCGGCGTAGCTGTCACCAGCTTCCATCAGGGCGTTTTTCTTGTCGTCGAGGAGGTCGGAGATGCGGTAGCAGGCGCTTTCGAGGGCGAAATTGCGGATGGCCTGCTCGGCCAATTTATACTTGATGGCCCCAAAAGTGGAGAGGCTTTCGCCGAACTGCTTGCGCTCGTTGGCGTATTTCACGCTGGTGGCAATGGCCTTTTTGCTGCCGCCCATGCACATCAGGCCAAGCTTGTAGCGGCCAATGTTCAAGGCATTGAAGGCAATGAGGTGCCCCTTGCCGATTTGTCCCAACACATTGCCGGCAGGCACCTGCACGTTTTCAAAAAACACCTGACGGGTGCTGCTGCCCTTGATACCCATTTTTTGCTCCTCGGCTCCGAGGGTGATGCCCGGCGTCTTGGCTTCCACCACAAAGCCCGTGAACTTGTCGCCGTCAATCTGTGCGAACACGATGAACATGTCGGCAAAGCCCGCATTGGAAATCCACATTTTTTGGCCGTTGATGAGGTAGTGCGACCCATCGGCACTGAGGTCGGCACGGGTCTTGGCGGCAAGGGCGTCGGAGCCGCTGCCGGGTTCGGTGAGGCAATAGGCGGCCTTCCATTCGCCGGAGGCAAGGCGGGGCAGGTATTTCAGCTTCAGTTCCTCGGTGCCAAAATACAGGATGGGCAACATGCCTATGCCCGTGTGCGCTGCAATGGTGGTGGCAAAGCCGCCGCCCATGCGCCCCAGTTCCTCACTAATAAAGGTGTTGGCGTTGGTATCGAGCAGGGTGCCGCCGTATT